>NZ_JBJQOQ010000020.1:0-90960 GCF_046036945.1 Brevibacillus sp. B_LB10_24
TACACGTTTTATATTCAACAAAAAAGCCTGTAGCTCCTGTTCCTTACGGAACTTTGTCTACAGGCTGAGGTGAAGCTAGCGCTTCACCTTTCTGCTTCTTTCTGCTTTTACCTTTAATACACTACACTGACATTATGGCGTTCCGCATTTGCCACTACGTGTTTCAAATCAGGAAGTTGCTCTAATATCAGTTCCATCATCGGTTGACACTCGTTGCTGACAGAATAAAATACCCAAGGCCCTTTTCGCGTTTCCTTCACTAATCCCTGCATTCTCAATTTTGCCAAATGTTGGGAAACAGATGGCTGAGAAGCTTGCAAAATCTCTACCAAGTCACGCACACAAAGCGATTTAGCATGCAATAGCGCCATAATCGTAAGTCGGGTCTTATCTCCAAGGAGTTTAAACAATTCTGCCATCAACAGTATTTGCATCATGTCCGTGGAATCCATATTCCTCCCCGCCTTTATTTCATATTTCTGCTACCCATTATTCTATACGAAAAACCTGGATCGGAACAAGGCCTTTCCAAGATACTCCGGCACTGCCTGTATATTACGCATCAGGCAAATGGATTTCCGGGTAACGGATGCCCCCTTGGGGAAAACTTTACGAAAGGAGTGATCGGATGCTGAAAATTGTCGTGGTAGAACCAGGTCAGACAGCGGTCGTACGGGAAGTGGAGCACGGAGTCGACTCGTTGAAAGAGATTGTTGGCGACTTCAAGTCAGAGAGGTTTGGCCATTATCATCTGCTCCGGAACCCGAGTCCCGGCGCTTCCGGCCCATTTGTCATCACCAAAATAGAAACCGACGGAGACGGCGAGGCTGGGGCATTCAGTTCCTTGACAAACGAGGATGTGAGAAACATTCGCAGGCAGCTTGAAGAGACAAGCGGCTAGCCGAAAAGCAGGCTAACCGCTTGTTTTTGCTTAGTCGCGTGTTATAGGGTCATCAATACTGACATGGCCCATCAGCGATTCCGCAGGTTTTCCATCCACCAGAATGCGGATTTTCTCCACCTCGGAAAACTGGAACAGCGTCTGTTTTAACGCGTCGATCGCAAATGCTTCTCCTCCAGAACCGAGATTGTACTGGTTGTCCCCTTTAGCGTCGATCGTCAGCACTCCGTCCTTAAAGGAAAGGGAATGGTAAGCGAAATTTTTCCAAAGCGGAAAATGGCCTTCTTCATCCGACTCCCCGAGCAATGCAATGGCGGCCTCGTACTTCTCCGTATCATCACTGTAATTGACCACTCGCTCTTCCGTCACCAGCTTGGTTAGATCGCTGTCCGAATAGTAGACGGTCAGCTTGGTAGAAGCGCCCTGTATCTCCTGTACCGGCGAATTAGGATTGCTTGGCTCCTGCTCCACCTGATTCGTCTCAGAAGGAGGAACAGCCTGTTTTCCCGATCCGCAAGCAGTCAGCAGAAGGGCTAGAGCAAACAGGAAAAAGAAACTGCTTAAGCGTCTCATAACAACCTCCAACTACTCCTATTTATTTTTTTCGTAATATTCTCGGATTGCCGCAGCCAGTGCCCGTGCCACTTGATCCTGAAACTTCGGATCCATTAACTTTGCGTTTTCCACGCTATTGGTCAAAAATCCGGTTTCGGTCAGTACTGCAGGCATTTTCGTATTTTTGATCACGTAGAATCCCGACGTCTGAACGCCGCGGTTAGGAAACTGGGTTGCCCCGATCAGGTGGCGGTGAACGATTTCAGCCAGCTGCTTGCTGTTGGCATTGTAGTAATACGTCTCCGTTCCCCTCGTTTGCGGCTGGAACGAGTTGGCGTGAATCGACAGGAAAACGTCGGCATCGTAGTCATTTGCAATCTGAACGCGCTCGCTCAGTTCCAAGAAGACGTCTGTTGAACGCGTAGCGACAACCTGAAACTCGGGATACTGTTTCAGCAGTTCCACGACCCGGTTCGCCACGGCGAGGTTGTAATCCTTCTCCTTATTTCCGGCTATGCCCAATGCACCCGAATCGTGTCCGCCGTGGCCGGCGTCGACGACGATGAGGAAGCCTGATTTTCCGAAGAGGGAGATGCCGAGTCCGTTATCATTCTGCTCAAGCTTGTAGGTGGCTTTCCGGTCCAGTTCGATGACTACCCTGACCGTGTAAGGGGCGTCGCTGTATTGGCTGTAGCGAATGCTTTTAATCAGAGGCGGCAGCGCCGGTTCGGCTGAAGTGCCAGCGGTCTGTTGAACCTCCTGTTCTGCCTCGTAGCCGGGATCATCTGTTGTTTCTGCAGAATCCGCTGCCGGCGCTGCATCGTCTTTTCCTGCCTGGTAGGCTACTCCCACCCCGTCTGCCTGCAATTCTTCCTCCAACTCGTCGGACAGGATAGCATTAGGCAAATCGATCACAATCCTGCGCGGATCCGTCAAGGTAAGGGTTTTGGGGGTGCCGGATTTAGCGATGTCGAGCCGCACTTTCTCGCCATCCACGGCAATCGCGTCGAGGCGGCTCAACCGTTCTACCTTTACCGAATTCCGCTCTTCATCCCAGTCTATTTTTGCTCCAAGCAGCCCTTGGACCTCGGATAGAGAGGCTGTGACGACAGAATCGATCGTCTTGCGGGACGAGAGTTTTTTTACATCCGGCACGATACCCAACTGTTGGGCTATCTTCTCTACCGGCAGATACAGTTGTCCGTCCCATTTGAATGACTTCATCGTATTCGTTACATTCAATCCGTTGATCTGCAGCGAAATCGGCTGATTGACCACAACGGTCTGCGATTCGTTGTCCCATCCAACGGTTGAACCGAGTGCTTCGCCGACAAATCGCAGCGGCAGCAGCATCCGGTCCTTATGTAAAAGTGGCGGGGCATCCAATTGTACGGTTTTTCCATTGACGGTTGCTTGCTTTTGGTTGAGCCTGAGAACCAACTGATTGTTTCCCTTGTTGACGGTAGCGGTAAAGCTCTCTTGGTCCCAGTCGACCTCTGCTCCCAAACCCTCGGCAATCACCCGGATCGGCACCAGCGTCCTGTCGTTTTGCATGATCGGCGGGACCTCGGGTTGTACCAGATTCCCTTCGATCATCAGGCGAATCTGATCCGCCCCTGAGTTGGCAGCCGCAGCGGTCACACCGGGGATGATGAACAACAAGCTGAGAAATACAAACAGCGGCGCAACATACTTCCTCATTCCTGTCCTCCCTTATTTCTTGATGATCTATACTCAACACGCATAAGCGGGATTACCAGTCGTCGGATTTTGTCAGTTACATAACATTAGACGCCGCTTGTCCAAAAAAGTTTTCTAGTAGTTTAGGACTAAAAATAACGAAAAAAGAAGACCTGCTGCGGTGAGCGGTCCTCTTATCAGGGTTCAGGCCCTTCTGCGCCGGCTTTCGGCGGGTTCTGGCAGCGCTTTGGTTTTCAGCAGTTTCAGCCCGCCATTGGCGATGAACTGCTGAATCATGTTCATCACCACCGGATTGGAGAGAAGCTTCATTGATTCTGCTACTTTCATTTTTTTCAGCTGTGGGACCGTCTCGACCAACTGCGGCAAAAGCGGCAGCAGGTCTTGAATCGGCAGAGCTGTTTTTGGCGGTTCCTCCACCGTTATCGGAGTCTTTTTTCTGCGCCCTAACGAGCCCCGCCCGCCAGACTGCACCGGTTTGAACCTGGAGACAATCTCTTTTACCTCTCCGAGCTCCTGACGCAGCGAGCTCATCTCCGCACTCAGCTGCTCCTGGCGGCTTGACTGAACCTCGTTCATCTGCTGCAGCGTATTCATAATCTCTTCATACGTGGGCTTCGGCCTGTTTGCCGCCATTTTTGGCTGCTTTGCCTTTGCTGCGGGCTGCTTTGCCTTTGCTGCAGGCGGTTTTACTTTTGCTGCAGGCGGTTTTACTTTTGCTGTGAGGGGTTTTGTCTGTGCCGTGGTGTTCACCCCCCTATTTGCGGAACCCTTTTTTAATCCGGTTCAAAACGCCCGACTGGATGCCGCGCTTGGTCAACTTATCCATCATGCTGTTGGCATCTTCCGTACGCGCCATTTTGCGAAACTGAGCGACGTAGTCATTCAGTTGCTGATCTGTAAATGTCTTGCCCGACTTTTGGCCGATTTCCCTGAGCAACTCCTTCAGACCGGCGTCCGTCCGCAGCTTTTCCTTGGGAACGGACTTTACGATCTTTAACAATTGATCGATGTCCAAATTCTCTCCTCCTTCAGCATCCCTCTCCATTACTCTATGTCAGCACATGTCAGCAGGATTGGTCATCTGTCCATAAGAGGAGCACCTATTTGTATGATCGCCCTAGTTCATTTTCGCCCATTTGTAGTCGACAAAGCCTAGTCCGTCGACAATCACGCCGCTCACCCGCTCGTTCATGACGTAGGTGTCGGTGTAAAAGTAAACGGGAGCCACCGGCATCTCCTCCATGAGGATTTGTTCCGCTTGGGCCAACAGATTCCTGCGCTTATCAGGGTCGCGTTCCACCACTGATTGGCTTAAGAGGGACTTATAGGCAGCATTTTCCCATTTTGAATAATTGGTCCCGGTACCCTTTTCCTTGAACAGCTCCAGGAAATTGACCGGATCGTTAAAGTCGCCGACCCAGCCTACCCGGCCAATTTGGTAGTTTCCTTGATGCAGGTCGCGAATAAACGTATTCCAGTCCTTTTCCTCCAATTTGACATCGACCCCCAGCACCTGTTTCCACTGCTCCTGTACCGCTTTCGCGATTTTGGCGTGAGTCTCCGACATGTTGTACATCAGCGTCACTGGCGGAAGCTGCGTAATTCCCGCCTCTTTCAAGCCTTCCGCGAGCAGTTTTCTGGCAGTCTCGGCGTCGTTGTCCCGGAAGTAGCCCTGCGGATGAAGCGCCATCGAGGACGGCACTACTCCTGTCGCCGGCCGGTTCCCAGGTGCCACTTCGGCGATGAGCTTCTGCCGATTGATGGCATGGACAAAAGCCTGGCGAATTTTTTTGTTGTCAAACGGAAAACGTTCTGTGTTAAAGGAATACCAGTACGTCCCCGCAATCGGTTTGGAGATCAGCTTGCCGGAGCTCCGCAGCCCGGGCAGCGCATCGAGCGGCAGGGAACTGAGCGGCGCTCCGGCCCAATCGAGCTCGTTTTTTTCGAACATGGACAGCTCTTTGCGTTCATTGCCCTCCATAGAAAACTGAATTCCGTCAAGCTTGACGGCATCTTTATCCCAGTAGTACGGATTTTTGCTCAAAACCAGCTTTTCCCCGTGCTTCCACGATTCGACCTTGAATGGACCGTTGCTGACAAAGGTGGCGGCATCCAAAGCCCACTGCGGGTTGGCTTCCACTACCTTGTGATTGACCGGATAGTAGGTGTAGAAAGCCGTCAACTCCAAAAAGTACGGAGCCGGGTGTTCCAGCGTCACCTGCAGCCGTTTGTCGTCCAGGGCCTTGACTCCCACCTCGTCCATGCCGATTTTGCCCTTGTTGGCCTTCTCTGCGTTTTTCAGATGGTAAAGCTGGTAGGCGTAACTGGCTCCAAACGGCGGGTTAAGAACGCGTTTCCAGGCGTACTCAAAGTCATAGGCGGTCACCGGATCCCCGTTGCTCCACCGCGAATCCCGCAAGGTAAACGTATACGTCAAGCGATCCGGCGATATATCAATCTTCTCCGCCATTGACGGGTGCGGCTTGCCGTCTGCTCCGATACGCGTCAGGCCGTCGAAGGCTGCCCGGGCGATGGAGCCCGATATGAGGTCCTCTGCCACTCCGGGGTCTATCGTAGCCGGTTCATTGTGGAGATTGAGCCTGAGTTCGTTTTGTGCCGCTACCTGTCGCTTGTTAAAAATGATATTCCCGCAACCAAGTACAACCACCATAGCGATTACGGTGGCAAGTACAATCCAAACAGCTTTCTTATTCATTATGAGAAAATCTCCTCTGTTTCCTTTCTGCTTTCACTATACTGCTTTTCATCCAAAAATCATATATTGTCGAATCAGGTTTCATACTCTTTTACATCTAGATAAAAGTGTATAAATGAAAAAACCCGTTTGCAACTGTCGCAAACGGGTTTCCTAGCGGTCAGCCGGGCCGTATTAAAACGCCGGTACAATCTCGCCTTTAAATTGCTCTTCGATATATTTCTTTACTTCTGGTGTATTCAACGCTTCTGCAAGCTTCTTGATGGCGTCAGAATCTTTGTTGTCAGGACGAGCCACCAGGTAGTTGGCATATGGAGAATCCTTGTCTTCCACTGCCAGTGCGTCTTTCGTCGGGCTCAAATTGGCTTCCAGGGCGTAGTTGGTGTTGATCAGGGCCAGATCTACTTCATCCAGGACGCGCGGCAGCATGGCTGCTTCTACTTCCTTAAACTTGACGTTTTTCTTGTTTTCCACGACGTCTTTGGCCGTTCCGGAAATGCCAACGCCTTCTTTCAATTTGATTACGCCGTTTTTCTCCAACAGAGCCAGTGCGCGTCCGTTGTTGGTCGGATCGTTGGGAAGAGCGATGGTTGCGCCTTCCGGCAGTTCGTCCAGGGACTTGTATTTTTTCGAATAGGCGCCAAACGGCTCGATGTGTACAGCTACGACCGGTTGAAGGTCCATGTTTTTGTCTTTATTGAACTGCTCCAGGTACGGGAGGTGTTGGAAGTAGTTCGCGTCCAACTGCTTTTCGTCCAACTGCACATTAGGCTGGACGTAATCCGTAAACTCTTTGATCTCCAGATTGATGCCTTCTTCCTTCAGCTTCGGCTGGATAAACTTCAGAATCTCCGCGTGCGGGGTCGGGGAAGCACCTACTTTCAGAGTTACCTCCTGTTGTTTTTCCCCTCCGGCATCGCCACCAGACGAGGCATTCGAGGCCGGTGCAGATTCGTTTTTGCTGCCGCAAGCGGACAGCGAGAGTGCCAGCGTTAAAGCAAGCGCGGATACGATCCATTTTTTCATGATTTCTTTTCCCCCTTAAGGATTTATATATTGTGACTCCTACTTTCGGCTGAAACGGATCACCAGTCGATCCCCCAGCATCTGCAGGATTTGAACCAACACCAATAAAATTACGACAGTGACAATCATGACGGTTGTTTGAAACCTCTGATAACCGAAGCGAATGGCCAAATCTCCCAGTCCGCCGCCGCCAATCACACCTGACATCGCCGTGTAGGAGACCAGCGTTACAGTTGTGATCGTGATTCCTGCGATCAGGCCGGGACGCGACTCCGGCAGCAGGACCCTCCGGATGATCTGCCAGTTGGACGCTCCCATGGATTGTGCCGCTTCGATCACTCCGCGGTCCACTTCGCGCAGCGAGGTCTCCACGAGCCGGGCGAAAAAGGGCGCGGCTCCGATGACCAACGGCGGTATGGTGCCTTTTACCCCCAGCGATGTGCCCACGATAAACTTGGTCACAGGAATCAGAAGGATCATCAAGATGATAAACGGAACAGAACGAAGGACGTTGACGATAAAGGATACAATGGCATAAAAAAACCGGTTTTGCAGCAGCTGCCCCTTCGAGCTGAGGAACAGCAGAATGCCCAGCGGCAGGCCGATTACGACAGTGAACAGTGTGGAGAAGCCGAGCATGGCCAAGGTGTCAATCGTCGCCTGGCTGATGTCTTCCCAGTCAATGTCTGCCAATAACTGCCAAAGCTGCTCCATTTTTTAGATCACCTCCACTTCAAGCCCGCGCCCTCGCAGCGATTCAATCGTCCGTCTGCCGCGTTCGGCGTCGCCTTCCAGCTCAACGACAAGCTGACCGTACGGGGTCTCTTTCATGCGGGATATCGTTCCCTGCAGGATGTTGAAGGAAGTCCCCGTCTCCTGCATCGTTTGGAATAAAATCGGCTGATAGGTCTGTTCACCCAAGAAGGTGATGCGAATGATCGTGCGGTCATTCGCCGACTTTTCGTGGGAAACTGCTTCTTTCAGCTCGACAGAATCGGCAACCTGCTCGACAAACTCTCTGGTTACGCGATGCTGCGGCTTCAGGAAGACATCGACCACCTTGCCGGACTCGACGATCTTCCCCCCGTCGATCACTCCTACCCGATCGCATATCGACCGGATGACGTGCATTTCGTGCGTAATCAGTACGACGGTAATCCCCAGTTTGCGGTTGATATCCAGCAAAAGCGCGAGAATCGAATTCGTCGTTTGCGGATCGAGCGCCGAAGTGGCTTCGTCGCAGAGCAGCACCTTGGGGTCGTTCGCCAGTGCCCTGGCAATTCCCACACGCTGTTTCTGCCCGCCGGACAATTGGGATGGGTATTTGTTCCGATGCTCCTGCAGTCCGACGAGGGCCAACAGATCAGTCACCTTCTGCTCGATTGCGGCCTTCGGTGTTTTTGCCAGCTTCAGCGGGAAAGCGATGTTGTCTGCCACGGTTGCGGATGACAGCAAATTGAAGTGTTGGAAAATCATTCCAATCTGCCGCCGCTGCTGCTGCAGTTTCCCGTCGTCCAGCGCAGTAAGCTCGACTCCATCTATCAGGACGCGGCCGGAAGTGGGCTTCTCCAACAGATTGATGCAGCGAATCAGTGTGCTTTTTCCGGCGCCGGAGTGTCCGATGACCCCGTATATCTCGCCTTTTTTTATGGAAAGATCAATACCGCGCAGCGCCGGCACCATTTTTCCGTCTACTCTATAATCCTTGTGAAGATTCTCTAAACGAATCAACCACATCACCTCCTGTCACGAAAAAAACCCCTTTTTCCAAAATGAAAAAGGGGTTGTATGCAAATCCGCCCCTTCTCATCTCTCAAGATTCGTCATCTTGTAGGAATTGGCACCGCGACACCCATCCGTTGAATGGGCCGGCTGCCGGGCTTCATAGGGCCTGTCCCTCCGCCTCTCTTGATAAGAAGAATTCCGTTATCATGTTAAGAATTCACGTTTAAATACAAAATGGATTATATTCGAAATGCCCGGAAAAAGTCAATGGAAATCTATTTTCCACTGACTCTACGAAGGATCAGCCGACTGATGCTGCAATTTCTCCCGAACGAAAGCCTGCACATCCGGGATCGACGGCAGCAGCACAGAACCGCCGCGGTTCACTTCCTGGAAAGCATTCGGCTGGGGCAGCTGATACCCTTCCGCTTCTGCTTTGTGTAAGGTGAGGCACAGGCCGGCCAGTTTGATCATATCCATGGACGTCAGGTTGGTCTGGACGTACGGACTCACCTTTTCCAAAATGTTAGGCAGCTGGATGACGGACATGCCGCTCTGCAATTGATCGGCAAGGGCAGTCAGCAGTTTGCGCTGTCTTTCCGTCCGGGTGTAGTCGGACGTCGCATCATGGCGGAACCGTGCATACTGGAGCGCCTTGTCCCCGTCCAGATGCTGCAGTCCCTTTTTCAGATTGATGTCGTACTTCCCTTTGTCTCCCGGATCCCGGTAGTACATGTTCTTCTCGACATCGATATCGACACCGCCGACGGCGTCGATCAAACTCTTAAACCCTTCAAAGTCGGTAATCACGTAGTAGTTGACGGGAATTCCCGTAAACTGGCTTACCGTCTCCATCGCCAGCGACGGCCCGCCATGTCCCAGCGCCGCATTGATCCGCGATTCTCCGTAGCCGGGTATGTCGACATACGTATCCCTCAGGATGGAAAAGATATCATACGTCTTGCCGACAGGATCGATGCTGACCAGCAGCATGCTGTCGGAGCGCGGCACTTCATTGCGGTCCCTCGCATCAACCCCCATCATCAGGATGTTGACGCGTTCTTTCCCGCCCCAGAGAGGAATTTGCTCTTTATTCGGCTTCTTGCCCGAATCCGGGTCTTTCACAATGTTGGGCTGTTGAATATCTTTTGCAAACGTGTAGAAGCTGTATCCGTAATAGCCCCCAATGGCTATCATCACCAAAAGCAGCACGGCAAATATGCGTTTTAGTTTTCGTCTCAAAAGTACCACCTGTCTTTTTTGGCGCTCACATCATGACCGCATCATATGTCGCAATTTGTCACTTTATCCACTTAGTATACTATATGAGTTTGAAATGACACACCCATAATTTTAGGAAAAAAAAGATACCTTTGAGGTATCCAAATGACTTTTATCCTGCTTCTTTACTTGAATAAGGAGCTCTTCAGCTTATCCTGCGCCGGCACCTTCAACAAATAAACGGTTTGCAATGCGTCTCCATTCAGCGTCTTGTAAATCCTCGTCTTGTATTCAATCCCGGCCTCGTCCAGATAAGCCTTCCAAGCCAGGAATACGAGTTTGTCTGTCGTGCGAAGCAGCGTCACCCACCATTTCTGCTCCAGATAGTACGCGATGATCGAGCAAGCTAGCGCAAGCGTGAATGCGAATAGTTCCATCGCATCCCCTCCTTTGTGCTAACCTATGCCGAATGCAGTGCCGCGTCCCCTTGTTTTCTCTTCGTTTCCGTCAACGGGCCATGCCTTGCCGCTTTGCCGTTGATGCGTCCGCGTAATTGGACCGCAGCGCACCCCCGATTCCGGCTACAAAGGTCGGCACCCCTGCCGCCACCAGCACCAATGCCCAATCGCGGAAAGAAAGCGGCATCGTCTTAAAGATCGGCTGGAACAGGTCAATGTAAATGACACACAGGACAAGCGCCAAGGAAGATATGACAGCCCAAACGAGGTACTTGTTTTCGAACGGATTGCGGTGGAAGACAGAATGCTCGCTGCGGCAGTCAAACACATGGATCAACTGCGCCATCACCAGGGTCGTAAACGCCACTGTCTGGGCGTGGGTGAGGTTGCTTGAATCCTCATTCAGCGTCAGCCAAAAGGCAACCAGTGTCATGACCCCGATCAAAAAGCCGCGGCTGATGATCTTCCAGCCCAATCGCCTGCCAAAGATATTTTCATGCCTGCTGCGGGGCTGGTGATACATCGTATCTCTTTCCGCCGGATCGATCCCCAGCGCCATGGCCGGCAATCCGTCTGTGACGAGGTTGACCCAGAGAATCTGGATCGGCACGAGCGGCAAGGGCATCCCCATCATCATCGCAAAGAACATGACGAGAATCTCACCGACGTTGGATGCCAAGAGGTAACGGATAAACTTGCGGATGTTGTCGTAGATGTTGCGGCCTTCCTCCACAGCGGCGACAATCGTGGTAAAGTTGTCATCGCGCAGGACCAGATCGGCCGCTTCCTTGGTCACATCCGTGCCGGTAATTCCCATGGCAATGCCGATATCGGCGCTCTTGATCGCCGGAGCGTCATTGACCCCGTCGCCGGTCATCGCCACTACGTGCCCGCGGCTTTGCAAAGCGCGGATGATTCGCAGTTTATGCTCGGGAGAAACGCGGGCGTAGACGGATATTTGGTCGGCACAGGCTGCCAGCTCTTCATCGCTCATCTCATTTAACTCGCGCCCCTCCAGTACGCCGGTCAGCCCGCGCAAAAGGCCGATACGCCGGGCAATCGCCTCTGCCGTAATCTTGTGGTCACCCGTGATCATGACGGTTTTGATCCCCGCTTGACGGCAGAGGGCAATCGCTGGCGCCACTTCATCACGCGGCGGGTCGATCATCCCGGTCATTCCGACGAAAATCAACCCGTTCTCAAGCGTCAAGTGCGGCTGTCCCTTCTGGTACTCCTTCAGCGGTTTATAAGCGAATCCCAAAACCCGCAGGGCCTGTCTGGCCATTTCTTCTGTCTTGTCCAAAACCGTGTTTCGCAAGCGGGTGGTCAGGGGAATCACTTCCCCCTTCCACAAAATGTGGGTGCAGCGATGGATGAGAGCTTCCGTAGCCCCTTTGGTCAACAGGTACAGCTGCCCTTCCGCACTGCGGTCAATCACAGACATCATTTTTCGCTCGGAGTCAAACGGCAGCTCATCGACACGCTCCAATCCAGAAAATGGATTCTGCTTTCCGGCAAGCTGATTTTTCCCCTTTGCCGCCAATACCAGCAGCGCCCCTTCGGTCGGATCGCCCAAGACCCTCCAATTACCGGCTGACTTGGTCGAAACCATACGCGTTTGTCCGCTCTCTTGCTCACTGACTAACTGTGCATTGTTGCAGCGCTCAGAGATTTGCAGCAGCCGGCAGAGGACACTGTCGCTGCCGATCTGTACTTCTTTCCCGTGAGCCTTTACTTGTCCCACCGGTTGATAACCGCTTCCCGTCACTTCAAACACCGTGTCGCTGTGCCACAGATGCGTTACCGTCATCTTGTTTTGAGTCAACGTGCCCGTCTTGTCGGAGCAGATGACAGAGGCACAGCCAAGCGTCTCGACGGAGGGAAGCTTGCGGACGATCGCATTTCGCCTGATCATCCGCTGCACTCCGAGTGCCAAAGCAATCGTCACAATCGCCGGCAGCCCTTCCGGAATGGCGGCAACGGCGAGACTGACCCCGGCGAGGAACATGGTCATAAGCTCCTGGCCATGCATGACCCCTGCTACGATGACGACGATGGTGATCGCGAGGGCGACGATGACAAGAATTTTCCCCAGCTGCTCCAAGCGCGTCTGCAGCGGCGTTTGCATTTCATCCGCCTCGTTGATCAAGTGGGCAATTTTCCCGATTTCCGTTGCCATCCCTGTCGTGGTGACGATCCCGCGTCCTGTGCCGCCGGTCACCATCGTGCCCATGAACCCCAAGTTTTTTTGATCCCCGAGGGGAATCGGTTTCCCGTTCGAAGTAATCGTTTTGTCTGTCTTGGCTACCGGGACTGACTCCCCGGTAAGGGCGGATTCCTCCACTTCCAACCGATTGGACTCGATCACCCGCAAGTCGGCCGGGACCCGATCACCCGCTTCCAACAGGACAAGATCGCCGGGCACGAGCTGGGACGCAGGAATCATGTCCAGCTTGCCGTCGCGAAGAACCCGGGCCATCGGGGAAGCCAATTCCTTCAATGCCTGCAGAGAACGCTCCGCCCTGGCTTCCTGGATAAAGCCGAGGATCCCATTGATAAAGATAATGGCAATGATCGTAATTGCGTCCAGATACTCTCCCAGAAAGAAAGAGATTATGGTGGCAATCAACAAAATGGCTACCATGAAATCTTTAAACTGATTGAAGAAGACGGCAAACAGCGGAACCTTCTTTCCCTCAGCCAATTGATTTTTGCCCGTATGATCCAGCCGCTTCATCGCCTCTTTTTGCGTCAAACCGCGTTTCGTATCCGTGCCGAGCAGGTGGGAAACTTCTTCGAGCGGGATCTGATACCAAGGTCTGGTCGATTTCGTTGACACGTCCATCTCCTCCATCGTTCATTCTCTTTTCCATGTTTATGCAGACAGGCTGTCGCCTATGAAAAAAAGAACAACCCTACCCGTAAAGGGCAGGGTAAGTGAGATGGGATGAGAATCTAGCGCCACATCATTCCTCCCATGACAAGGCCGTAACAGGTGGCGTTGATCAAAAAAGTGACGCCGGCGCCGATCAGCATGCCTGCCGCCATCTTCTTTTTTCCCTTGTACAGGGCGATGATGAGGGCCGGAATCAGGTAGATCAACTGTGATACCCCGATAAAAAAGAACGCCAATGGAAAGAGAAAGTTCAACAGATGCAAGGCCATCAAGATGAAGATGCCCAGCCAGATTTCCCAGCTGCTCTCGCGCTCGTTTTCTTCCATCGCTTGCTCACCTCACAGGTGCGAACTGCTGCTGCAGCTCTTGTAAACGCCGTTCCTTGTCATCGCGGTAAAAGAGGTTGTACGTGTCAAACGGAATGATCCGCCCGTCGGGATGGACGATGTGCACACACGATTTTTTCACCGACCGGATATCAAAGTTGTAAGCGTCGAGGAACTGCATGATGATGACGCGGAACACATTGTCGTAGCTGATCGCCGGCGGCACCTGGACGAGCGGCAGACAGCAGAGCAGTTGCTTGAGCGAGAGCGCCGAAGACTCCGGTGAGTGGTTGGTGGAAAACAGCGAAAAGACTTTTTCCCGCAGCGTCTCATCCTGTTCGTAGACGATCGTGTTTCGTCCGCCTTCCAGCAGCACCTGCGGGTCGATCAAGCCTGTCAGCGGAATTACCTGTTCGCCCATTTTCAAAGCGTACCCCATCGCCAGGCAATCGGGATGGCAGGGGACGGGAATGATGTCATCTGCGGAAAACACCTCTGACTGGTCAATGATCATCTGCCTTACTTCGGACAAGGTCAGGCGATCAGTGGCGGGATCGTACCGATCCAGCCTGCCCGCCGCCTGGATCGGCTGAAACGTCACGCCGCGAACCGCGCGCTGCTGCAGTCCGTATTGGATGATTTTGCCGATTTCCCCGTCGTTCAGCCCTTTTTTCAGGGTGACGACCAGCGTGGTCGAGATGTTGAATTCGTTCAAATGCTCGATCGCTTTACGCCGGATGTCCGCCAGGTTTGCTCCTCGGAGCTCTTTTAACACCTCGTCCTCAAAGCTGTCGAACTGCAGGTAGATTTCAAAGCCGGGCGAGTATTCGCTCAATCGGCGGGCAAACTCCCGATCCCCGGCGATGCGGATCCCGTTGGTATTCACCATAATGTGCTTGATCGGCCTGCGCTTGGCGGCGTCCAAAATGTCAAAAAACTGCGGATGGATCGTCGGCTCGCCTCCGCTGATTTGGACGATGTCCGGTTCCCCCTCATTGCGGACAACGGCATCCAGCATCGCTTCGATATGTTCCAGTGTACGGAACGTCTGCCGCTTTGGCGACGATTCAGCATAGCAGATCGGGCACTGCAGGTTGCAGGAATCCGTCACTTCCACCAGCGTCAAGCAGCTGTGCTGCTCATGATCGGGACAGAGGCCGCAGTCGTACGGGCAGCCGTATTTGATCGGCGTGTTGAAGCGGAGCGGCATTTCCGCCGGCTTAAGGAATTCGCGCGTTTTTTTATAGTACGCGATGTCGTTCGACAGCAGAACCTTCTCGGGTCCGTGCACGGGGCAGCGCTTCGTCAGATACACCTTGTCATCCTGCAAAATAACCTTCGCTTCCACCTTCACGTAACAGACGGAACAAATGCTGTTCGTCAGTTCATAAAAAATATATGGACGATTAGGCATTCCATTCTCTCCTTTGCGAAAACGTAAACAGCCGCAGCAATGACTTTCGGTAGTAGAGGATTCCAGCCAGGCAGGCGAGCTGAATCTGGGTCAAGCCCAGGTAGACGCCGGGATACGGTTTGATGAAGTCAACGAGGAAGCGAAACGCAAGATACCCAACCATGAACAGCTTAAACAGGTCCCCCTGTTCGTAAGCGAAGCGTTTGCGCATGTGAATGACCGCTGCCAACCCGATGAGGAAGGCAATCTCGTACAGCTGTGCGGGGTGGCGCGGTATCCCGTCTCCAAAGTCGACGCCCCAAGGGAGGCTGGTGGCAATCCCGTGCGTATTGTCTTCCAAACCGGTTAAAAAGCAGCCGATCCTCCCGATCGCCATGCCTGTGATCAGCGGATAGACAAAGCTGTCCCCGGTAGAGCGGCTGTGACCGACGAGTTTTTTGGCCAATTCCACTCCGATCAGCCCGCCCAGGAGCCCGCCGACGATCGTCTTGCCGCTCATCAGGTAGGCGATGCTGCCGAGATTGTCAAACAACTGGAGCGGGTCAGCCAGCCAAGCCAGGATTTTCGAACCGAGCGCTGCCCCGAGGATAGCCCCGGCGACCACCCATATCCCTTTGTCCAGCGGCAGAGCATCCTTGTCTTGTCTGCGCAGCCACAGGTAGAGCCGAAACCCGATGAAATAGGACAGCGTCTCAAACAACAGATGGGGGTGAACGCTAAAAAAGCCGAATGAAATCATGTAGGGAAATGTCATGCAGGCAAACCTCGCGTCTGATTTCGAAATTTTTACACCCTTTAATATTCGGCGCTTTCCTCCTATTTCCTGTATGCAAAAAGCGGAGGGTGATGTACCTCCGCTTTTTCGGTTCGATGAAGCTATCTGCCTTTGCCAAACGTTATCTCCGGGAGTTGGTACCACTCGCCCGACATCCATTCGCTCGCCTTCCAGCGAAGCACGTCGGCCCGGACATGCGGCATGATTTGCCCGAAAAAGTCGACCCGCTCGATGTCGTTCATGGGCACAAAGCGCTCGGCCGCTGCGATATCCGCTTCCAGTTCGTCCATGCTGCTGACCCCGAGGATCGCGGTCGCTACCGGCAGGCTCCACGTGTAGCGCAAAGCCTGCTCGTACCAGGGCGCCAGCTTGCCTACCGCCATGACTTTCATGCCGATCACCGCGACACCCTGCTCCACCGCCTGCGGCACGAACTCGTGGGCAAAGCTGTAGATAAAATGATCGAGAGCCGACAGCGCTACCAGTGCACTGTCAAACGGAAAGCGGCGAATCGCCTCCGCCAACAGCCGCGGATCGGTGTGCCCGCTGATGCTCAGCTTGCGCACCAGGCCTTGCTCGCGCGCTTCCAGCAAGGCCTCGAGTGCCCCTCCCTTGGCAAACACGCTCTCCAGTTCGTGCGGTCGCATGATATTGTGCAACCGCCATTCGTCTACATAATCAGTCTGCAGCCGCTTCAGGCTGCCCTCCAGATCCCGCAGGGCAGCGTCACGGGTGCGTTCCGCGGTCTTGGTGGCGATCCACACCTTGTCGCGCAGCCCTTGCAGGCCCAGCCCGACACGGGTTTCGGACTGCCCGTCGCTGTAGCTGGGGGCCGTATCGAAGTAGTTGACGCCGCGCTCTGCCGCGTGCCGAATAATTGCAATCGCCTGCTCCTCCGTACAATCATGCTCATCGACGATTCGCTGGGCGCCAAACCCCAGCAGCGACAACTGGTGCGGGTCCCGTCCAAATGATCTTGTTTGCAAGATGGTTCATCCCTTTCATGCTTTCATGCATTCTAGTTTGTATTGTAACAGAAAGGGGAGCAAAACCATTAGCGAACCGTTACCTTCACATTGGTTTTCTTGCCGGCATACGAAACCGTGACGTTCACTGTACCTTTTCCGGTCGCTTTTATCACGCCGTCTTTCACATCAGCGATCATGATGTTGGAGGATGTCCACAGCGCCGGTTTGGTCACGTCTGCTTCAGAACCGTCAACGTACGTCGCCACGGCTTTCACCTGCTTGGTTGAACCCTTGGACAGTTCGACTTGTACCACGTCCGTCTTCAAATACTTCAGGATATCGACTTCTACCGGGATCGATACCGATTTTCCTTCGTATCTGGCCGTAACCTTCGTTTTCCCATAGCCGGTAGCCGTCACAAGGCCGTCTTTTACCTCGGCGATCTTGTATGCGGCAGTCTTCCAGTCGGCATATGGGGTTACATCCTTTTTCGTCCCGTCAGACAGCGTGGCCGTCAAATTGATCTGTACTTTTTGTCCGGTCTTGGTGTTGATGAACACCTTGTCCGCCTCCAATTTTTGGATGACGCCCACTTCCACAGGGATCGAAACCGTTTTACCGCCGTACTTTGCCGTGATCGTCACTTTCCCGTTGGCGATCGGCGTTACCATTCCGTTGCTCACTTGGGCAATTTTCACATTGCTCGTCGACCATTCAGCATTATTGGTTACATTGCGGCTCGCTCCGCCGAGGTCTGTAGCCAAAAGCGAGATTTGCTTCGTCTCGCCAAGACTGATCACCATGAACACTGGATCGGCTTTCAGGGTTGAAGCCATGTCCACCTGAACCGTAATCTTCACCGTCTTGTTGTCGAAGGCAGCTGTAATCGTCGTTTCGCCCGAGCCGACCGCTGTAATCTTGCCGGCTTCGACAGTGGCCGCTTGCGGATTGGAGCTTGTCCAGGCGGCGTCCTCCGCTACATCCTTCGATTTGCCATCAGCGTACTTGGCAGTCAAGACAATCGTTTGCGAATCGCCCTTCTTCAGTACCAACTGATTTTTATCTGCAGTCAAACTCAGCAGAACTCCTACCGATACCTTGATCGTGGCAGTCCTCGTCCCGTACTTGGCCGTGATCGTCGTCGAACCTGTACCAACGCCCGTAATCAATCCGTTGCGCACTTCCGCTACAGATGCGGAAGCAGTCGACCACTCCGCCTTGTCGGTAATCACATCCTCTTTGCCGTCCGGGTATACCGCTGTCAACCCGATTTGCTCCGTGTCGCCTATCTGCAAGCCAACACTGCTGTTGTTTGGCACGATCTTGCTTGGGATGTCAACCGATACTTTTGCGGTAACCGTCTTGCCGGCGTACTTGGCCGTAATCGTGGCTTCGCCCGCTTTGTATGCGGTGATTTTTCCTTTTGATACATACGCGACCGCTTCGTTATCCGACGACCATTCCGCCTGTTTCGTTACCTCTTCTTTGGTGTTGTTGGCGTAAAACGCTGTTAGTTCCAAGTCACCGCCTTTGCCGGTTTGCAGGGAGACGAGGTCCTTATTTAGTTCCAATCTCCTCGGCACTTCCACATCTACGGTCATCGAGACGGTTTTATCCCCGTATTTTGCCGTTATGACAGCTTCTCCGACCGCATTGGCGCTAAGCTTCCCTTGATAAACGCTGACGATCTTTTCGTCACTTGTGGACCATTCTGCCCTGGTGGTGATATTCTCAAACGTCTCATCTGGGTAGGTAGCTGACAATCTGACATCTTTTGTCTCATTTTTCTTCATGAACAGCTCGTGCGGTTCCAGCTCCAGCCTGATCGCATGATCTACGTCTACCTTGATTGTCGCTGTCTTTGTTCCGTACTTGGCGGTAATAATCGCCTGACCGGGACCGTATGCAGTAATGGTTCCCTTCAGGGCGTCTGCTACCGTTTCCTTGTCCGTGGTCCACTCTGCTTTATCCGCTACATCCTCTACCGTTCCGTTCGGATAGGTAGCGTTTAGCTTAATCTTTAGCGGCTTTCCTTTTAAAAGCAGCGAAACTTGCGACATTTCCGGATCGAGCCGCTTCACGATCTCCACGCTGACTGGAATCGTCACCGTCTGATTGCCGAATCGGGCGGTCACATTGGCCTCTCCGGAGCTGTGTCCGGTGATCAAGCCATTGGTTACCGTGGCAACCGTACTGTTGTCACTGCTCCAATCCGCTTTTTTGGTGACCTTCTCATCTTTACCGTCCTGGTAGATGGCAGTCAGTTCAACCTGTTCGGATTTGCCCAAACGCAGATCGACGGTTTGCTTGTCCTTGGTCAACGCTTTTACCTTTTTGGTGACGTTTACGTTGACGATGACCGCTTGTCCCATATAGGATGCGGTGAGGACAGCCGTTCCCTCTGCCTTGGCCGATACGGAACCGGAATAGACCGTGGCCACATCGGGCGTTTCTGATTTCCAGTCCGTCTTGATGGTTACGTCTTCGGTTTTTCCGCTTACGTACACCGCAGTAGCCGTAATCGACTGGGTACCTCCCACTTCCATGGAAAGCTCGTTCTTATTGAGCACTAATCGACTGATTTCTTCTGCAAATACGTTCATATTCCCCAGACCGGTTGTTCCGAGCACGATGACAAGCAGTAGGGAAATGATTCTCGCCAGCCCTGTTACTTTCACTTTTCCAGCTCCTTTGCAAAAACTTCTACATTACTCTTTTCGGAGAAAACGGGGTTTTGTTGAAGGATAAACGGTCTTTTTTTAAAAAACACGTCCTTTTTAGGTTGGTGAACATTGTCCATGGAATCCGAAAAAAATGAGCTCGCTTCGTTCGTGGCACGCCAGCGGGGAAGCGGGAATAAAAAAAGCGAAGCGGATGTTTTCCGCTTCGCCTTTAAGCGTGTCTGTTAGATATTCCGTTTGCTTCAGACTTACTGGCAGTACTGATCGTACGCGTCGGTGAGCAGCTTGGAGATCGTGGCAAGATCGTTGTTTTCGATCTGATGGCGTTCGATCATGGTAACCAATTTGCCGTCTTTCATCAGGGCAAACGACGGGGAGGAAGGCGGATAGCCTTCGAAGTACTCGCGGGCTTTTGCTGTCGCTTCCTTGTCCTGTCCGGCAAATACGGTGTAAAGATGATCCGGCTTCACCGAGTGGCGGAGCGAATGAGCTACGGCCGGGCGGGCCAAGCCGGCGGCGCAGCCGCACACGGAGTTGACGACGACAAGTGCCGTTCCCTTCGCGCCGGGCAGCGTCTGTTCAACCTCTTCCGGGGTACGCAGCTCGGTAAATCCAACGTTGGTCAACTCGTCGCGCATCGGCTGGATGACTTGTTGCATATATGCCTCATATGACATCATAACGAACTCTCTCCTTTACATGACAGCTTTCTTACTTCTATTATACCCTTTCAAACCGGGAAGGGAAGTCGGCCGAGCACACTAGACTTCCATTAGGATCGTCAAGATCATCGGATTCCGTCCCGTTTTTTCGAACACAAACGGCTTTAACACCTGATTGATCTGCGCTTTTAGTTCAGACCACTCTTTGATCTTCTTGTTCAGCGTCTCGGCCAGCTTTTGCTTGACCAGGACGGTTGCCTCCTGGATCAGCGCCTCCGACCCGCGGACGTAGACAAAGCCGCGGCTGACGATATCCGGTCCGGTCAGAATCTTGAAGTTCTTCATGTCAATGCTGACCACGACGACCATCAAGCCGTCTTCGGCCAGGTGTTTGCGATCCCTCAGGACGATGTTCCCCACGTCGCCTATGCCGCTTCCGTCGATCAGGACGACGCCGGCAGGCACTTTTCCCGTTATTTCAGCCCTTTCCCTTGAACAGCTCAACACCTCGCCGTTGTCCATCACAAAGATGTTTTCCTCCGGGATCCCTACCTGCGTCGCCAATTTGGCGTGCGTCTTCAGCATCCGGTACTCCCCGTGGATCGGCATGAAGTAGCGCGGCCGAACCAGGTTGAGCATCAGCTTCAGCTCCTCGCTGCTGCCGTGGCCGGAAGTGTGGATGTCAAATACCGAACCGTACACCACGTTGGCACCGGCGCGGAACAACTTGTCGATCGTCCGGCTTACATTGATCGTATTCCCGGGAATCGGCGAGGCGGAGATGATCACCGTGTCCTCCGGATAGATTTGGACGGTACGGTGGGAGCCGGAAGCAATGCGCGTCAATGCGGCCATCGGTTCGCCCTGGCTGCCCGTACAAATGATCAGGACCTGATTGTCGGCGTAATTGTCGATCGTCTTGATATCGATCAGCATGCCCTCTGGCACCTGTATGTATCCCAGTTCCTGGCCGATTAGGAAGACCTTTTCCATGCTGCGTCCGATCACGGCAATTTTGCGGTTTTCCGCCATCGCGGCCTCCACCACTTGCTGCAGCCGATGGACGTTGGAAGCAAAGGTAGCGAGGATAATACGCCCTTTTGCCTTTGCGATGACATCCATAATCCCTTCGCCTACCGTACGTTCGGACATGGTGTGGCCGGGCCGCTCGCTGTTGGTGCTGTCGGACAGCATCACGAGCACGTTTCCGTCGCCAATTTTAGCGATTTTGGCAAAATCGGTGGACGGCCCGACTGGCGTCATATCCACCTTAAAGTCCCCGGTGTGCACCACGGTTCCCTCCGGTGTATCGATCGCGATGCCAAAACAGTCAGGAATACTGTGATTGGTCCGGAAAAACGAAACCTGCAGCTGGTCAAAGGAAATGACCCGATCGCCGTCGATGTCGATCAACTCTACATCGTTTTGCATGTGGTGTTCCTCGAGCTTTGACTTTACCAAGCCCAAAGTAAGCCGGCCGCCATAAATCGGCATCTTGACCTGCTTCAACACATAGGGAATCGCACCAATGTGGTCTTCGTGCCCATGAGTTAAAAACATCCCCTTGATCTTATGTTGATTTTCTATCAAATGCGCAATGTCGGGAATAACCAGGTCGACACCGAACATCTCGTCTTCGGGAAATTTTACACCGCAGTCGATGACGATAATCTCGTCCTCGTATTCTACGCAATACATGTTTTTACCGATTTCAGCAAGACCGCCCAAGGCGTAAATCTTTACATCGCTCAATCAGATTCCTCCTAAACCAGCATCAAATACATATAGCCGTCCAATCGCTACCAGTCTATTGTATCACAGTTGAATGCTTTATTTTCTATAGTCTTGACAAATTAAACGGGAAACCTAACCCGCTCGGCCGAACGAATGTAAAGCTTGTTAAATTGTTGTTAAATTTGCCCATTATGGCTCGACCATCCTTCAAGCGGTTTTTACAATGAGGGTGTACCGATATGGCAGGAGGAGTCGAATATGAGGAACAAAGCGGCAAAATGGATCAACTGGCGTTTTGTATCGGTGAACCAGAGCACTATTTTACGAAAATTACTCATCGGCATCTCCTTTCTGTTCCTTGCGACGATGACAGCTACAGGCATTATCATCAATGTGCAGGCCAATTCCCTGCTGACCGACCAAGCGACTGAACTGCTCCGCCTGACTACCCAGTCAACCCGGCAAGCGATCGACGAAAAGGTGGGCAATATCGTCTCGACACTGCAGACTTTTGCCGCCGTCAGCAAAGCTTCCGAGCTGAAAGGCAGCCAGACCTTCGACATCTTCACGGAGATCACCTCCAATGAGCCGACCATCAGCGGTCTGCAGCTGGCGACGCCGGACGGACGGCACTTGTCCTATCCCGGTTCTCCTACGGACAGCTCCTATGATCCGCGGCAGACTGACTGGTATCAGGGCGCTTTAAAAGCCAAGGGACCGTATATCTCGGATGTCTTTCAGTATTCAGAAACTGAGTTTCCCAAAATCGCCATCTCACTGCCGCTGCTTAACGAAGCGGGCAGCGCAGACGGCGTCGTGGTGGCGTTCGCCACTGTTTATCAATTGAGTGGTCTGGTGGAAACGATCAGGCTCGGAGAGAGCGGATACGCCTTTCTCGTGGACCACCAGGGCAATTTGCTTGCCCACCCGGACAAGCGTTTGGCGCTGACCCGCCCCTCGATGCGGGAAAATCCCGTCGTCCAGCAGGTGATCGGCGAAAACTCGGGAATTGGGTCATTTGCCGGGGAGAACGCCCGATACGTGTCTGCCTATCTGTACGATCCCGAGCTTCGGTGGGGAATTGTCGTCGCACAGACGGAATCGGAGATCAGGCATAATGCGGCCAAAATCAGGAATATCATCTTCGGCATCACAATTATTAGCCTGGTTGCCATGATCTTCGCCTTGTACTTTTACGTCCGCCGCATCGTCCAGCCGATCAAGGAAGTTCAGGCCAAGATGACAAGGTTTGGCGAAGGCGATCTGACGCAAACTATCCAACTGTCGACAAATGACGAAACTCAGCTCCTCGGCAGCTGCTTCAATCTCATGACCGGGACGCTTCGGCAAATCATTTTGAAAATATCACAGGTCACCTCCGGAGTAAAAGAGATTGCCGGGCGAGTGTCGTCTGGCTCAGAACACTCGAAAGTTCTGCAGGCGGACGTAGCGAAACAGATGGAAGCTCTGGCCGTCGAGATGGAGGAAGGAAACAGGCAGGTACAGCAAATGCTGGCAGCTGTTGACCAGATTGCTGCCGAGTTGGAGACGATACACGCGGAGATGGACGTGGCTTCTCTACGCAGCGACGAGGTTCGCCAGCAGGCCAGCGAGGCCGCACAAACGGTCGACGCCCTGCAGTCTGACGCCGGGCACATTACCGACGACATGAAGTCCTCTCGCCGGGCTTTTGCCGAGCTTCAAGAGAGTGTCGAAGATATCTTGAAAATCCTGGTATGGATTCGCGATATCTCCAAAAGAACCAAGCTGCTCTCGCTTAATGCGCGGATCGAAGCCTCTCGGGCCGGCCAAGCAGGACTCGGCTTTGGGGTGGTAGCGGATGAAATCCACCAGCTGTCGGTGCAGACAGAAACCGCCACCCGGGATATCAGTGAGTTGTTGCAGCGCTCCTGGGGCAAACTGGAAATGGTCTCAGCCCATTTGGCGAAGACGGATGGGACGGCCCAAAGCAGCATGAATACCCTGGGCGCAACGGCAGGCATATTCCGTGGCATCACAGAGCAGATCGCCAGTGTGAATGAACATTTTTCCGCTGTTCATCACTCGGCTGCGGCCATTAAAAAACGAAGCCAGGCCCTCCAAACCGGCATTCGCCAGCTCTCCGCTTCCGTCCATCACGTCGTGGCCGGCATGCAGCATGCAGTCGCAGGTTCGCAAGAGAGCGCCGGTATCTCCGAAGAGTTTTTCACCCAATCGGAAGAACTGATTCGCTTAGTAGATGGACTGGGACGGGAAGTAGGCTACTTTCGCACCCATCCCTAAAAAAATCCCCCCAAGGTACCCGCTTACAGGGTGCTCCTTGGGGGGAGTCTTATTATGCCTATCTTTCTCCTTATCCGAAGCGGCCGTTGATATAATCCTCGGTTTGCTGGCACTCGGGCTGTGAAAAAATCTTCTCCGTCCGGTCCATCTCCACCAGCTCACCCATCAGGAAAAAGGCCGTGTTGTCGGAGATGCGGGCGGCCTGCTGCATGTTGTGCGTGACGATCACGACTGTATACTCCGCCTTCAACTCCACAATCAACTCTTCGATCTTCTTGGTAGAGATTGGGTCGAGCGCGGACGCCGGCTCATCCAGCAGCAAGACAGACGGGCGGAGTGCAATCGCACGGGCGATGCAGAGCCTTTGCTGCTGGCCCCCGGACAGAGAGAGCGCTGATGTATGCAGCCTGTCTTTTACCTCGTCCCATAACGCTGCCTTGCGCAGGCTCTCCTCGACGATCTCGTCAAGCTTCTTCTTCTCCCGGATTCCGTGCAGGCGCGGCGCGAAGGCGATATTGTCATAAATCGATTTTTGAAACGGATTGGGCCGCTGAAACACCATGCCTACAGACTTGCGCAGCCCTTCTATATTAATTTTCTCGTCCGTGATGTCAATGTCCTCAATCGTGATTTTTCCCGTCACCCGGCAGGCGGGGATCAGGTCATTCATCCGGTTGAGACTGCGCAAAAAGGTAGATTTTCCGCACCCGGACGGACCGATAAAGGCTGTGACGGCATTCCGTTCGATTTCCATCTCAATATTCGACACCGCTTGGCGGTCTCCGTAGTATACCGACAACTGCTTCGTTCTGATAATCACATCGTCTGCCTGTTTCATTTTTGCTTCCTCCTTACGCTTCTCCGGATGTCGTGCGTCGGAATATCCATCTGCTAAACCATCTGGCACATATGTTAAACACCAGTACCGTTAGCACGAGTATTGCCGCAGATCCATCTGCTACCGCCCGGGCATCGGGAATCATTCCCTCGCTGTTCACCTTCCAGATATGAACAGCCAGTGTCTCCGCAGGCCGGAATGGATTGAGCGGTGAAGTAGCGCTGCTGACGTCAAAATTGGTAAACACCAGATCAGGTGACGACATGCCCGCTGTAAAGAGCAAAGCCGCCGCCTCGCCAAAAACGCGCCCCGAAGCTAATATTGCTCCCGTGACTATTCCGGGAACCGCTGCAGGCAGAATAACCGATACAATCGTCCGCCATTTGGTCACTCCCAAAGCGAGACTGGCTTCTTTCTGATCTTGAGGTACCGAGCGAATCGCGTCCTCGGTCACGCGGACCAGAAGCGGCAGATTAAATACTGTCAGTGCCAGTGCACCGGATAGTAACGAATAGCCCAAACCGGTCATTTGCACAAACACAACCAAGCCGAACAAACCGACCACAATCGAGGGAAGGGACGACAGAACCTCCATACTCAGACGAATAAACCGGGTAAACCGGTTGTCAGGCGCATACTCCGACATATAAATGCCCGCCCCCAGACCCAATGGCAGAGCGATCAACATGGTTAGCACCAAGAGGTAAAGAGAGTTAAACAACTGCGGTCCGACGCCTCCGCCCGCTTTGACGATCTGGGGCGGCGAACTGATAAAGTCCCAATTCAGCTTGTGCCATCCCTTCGATAGGATGAACCCGACCAATCCGAGAAGCAGACCGATAATCAGCACCGCAAACAGAGTCAACACAACCGTAGCGAGACGATCCAGTGCTCTTGCCCTCATTTCACCAACTTCTTTCTGCCCAGGATGCGAATCACCAGGATAAAGAAAAACGACATGCCCAAAAGCAGCAGCGCCATCGACCACAGGGCATTGTGGTAAGGTGTTCCCGGTATCGTGTTACCCATGTTAAGCGTAATTCCACTGGTGAGCGTACTGATCGGTCCAAGCAGGCTGGCCGGTAAATTTGACGTGTTTCCAATCACCATCTGAACAGCCAAGGCTTCTCCAAAAGCACGCGCCATACCTAGTACCACGGCCGTCAGACACCCTGGCAGCGCGCTCTGCAAAACAATGTGCCAGATCGTTTGCCAACGGGTGGCCCCCAGCGCCAGTGACGCGCTCCGAACATCCTGCGGAACAGCCGCAATCGCATCTGTAGCGACACTTGTCACAGTAGGCAAGATCATCACGGCTAAAACAATGCCGCCTGCAAGCAGGCTAAATCCCAGCGTGTCAAACTGGGCGCGGAGCAGAGGAACCAGCAGGGTCAAACCGATGTAGCCGTAGACCACGGACGGAATCCCCACAAGCAGTTCAATGACGGGCTTTAGCACTTTTTTGCCGAAAGACGGAGCGATTTCTGTCATGTAAATGGCAGTTCCGATACCGAGCGGAGCGGCGATGCAAGCTGCTAACGCCGTTACCGCGAACGATCCCATGAGAAATGGCAGGACGCCAAAGCTCGCTGGTTTCCCTTCCGGATCCCAAAGCCGGCCCAGCAAAAAGTCAGTGACACTGACCTTGTTGACAAAGAAAGTAGCTAACCCCTTTGAAGCAATGAAGTAGGTAATCGACAAAGTCATGACAATCAATAAAGCAGCGCAAATCCGCGTAATCAATTTGCCAGAGGCATTTTCGATCCGTTGTTTTCGATTGTGTGTCAAAAGTCTTTGCCGCATATCTGATTGGGAAGCCTCATGCTCCTGGCCTTTACGGTGGGACCGTTCCGATTTGGGCAGAACTGCTCCCTCTATCGTTGGATACTCCATCTCCAACCTACCTTTCCTCTTCGAAAACTTGGCTGCGCCAGAACTTTGGCGGAGCTATAGATTCCTACTGTATAAAAAATCAAGTTACGGGAAGCAGAAGGGAGGGGTAGATATACCCCTCTCGGACGACTGCTATTGCCGGTTTCTTATTTTTTCGTAACGTTGCCGCTGGCGTCACGTACGACCTTCATCTCTGTAGCGGGGATGAAACCCAGCTCGGTTACGACGCCTTTCTGTACTTCATCGCTCACCATATACTCGAGAAACGCTTTGACATTGCCGGTCGGTTCCCCTTTGGTGTACATGTGTTCATACGCCCAGACAGGATACTCATTCGTTACGATCGTCTCCTGCTTCGCTTCGACACCGTCGAGCTTCAGGGCTTTTACGGAATCATTGAGGTAAGATAGAGCCAGGTAACCGACAGCTCCCGGTGTTTCAGCAATAATTTTTTGAACGTTACCGGACGAGTCGTCTGTAATACCCTCGGCTTCGTCATGTCCATCAAGTGCAAATTTTACGAAGGTAGCTCGCGTACCGGAGCTCTTCGGGCGATTGACCAGCGTAATTTTTTGGTCAGCGCCGCCTACGTCCTTCCAGTTGGTGATCTTTCCTGTAAAGATATCGATTAATTGCTGTTTGGTCAGATTGTCAACACCCACTCCCGGATTAGCCACAGCAGCCATGCCGACCACGCTGACAATGTGATCCTTCAGCTCTGCTGCCGGAACTCCTTCCTTCTCTTCGGCAAAAATGTCGGAGTTACCGATCGTTGCCGCTCCGGTGGCTACCTGGCTCAGACCAGTTCCGCTTCCTCCGCCTTGCACCTGGATTTGGACGCCGGCATTCTTAGCCATGAAGTCTTTCGCACCTTGCTCTACTAACTTTTGAATGGCAGTAGATCCGACAGCAAGAATCGGTGTATTGTCTGTTGTTGTTGCCGGAGGTTGCTCAGAAGTCGCGGCAGGCGGAGTATTTTGATTGTTGTCGCTGCTCTGAGTTGTCGGCGAAGCGCTTTGGCCGCAGCCCGTCAATAGCAATCCCGCCGTCAATATTCCTGCAAAAATCGATACTAGCTTTTTCAAGGAAATAGCCCCCTGTTCGCAAAATGTTGTTTCTCTTTACGGTTATCATCATACTGCAGGGGCATGAAGCAGGGATTAAGCTATTATTAAGCGATTGTTAAGATTTCGGACAGTACAATAGTCCAATCACCCATGTCAGAATTCCCGGTCAGTGTATATGCTGACAGTGATTACATCCTAGCAAAAGGGGAGATTTGCATGGCCAAAGGACACAAACACGAGGTTGAGTTTGTCAGTTGGTATCATCGGAACCCTGTTCACATCCACGATTACGCCGCCCGGACGAGCGTAAATTTCGGGCATCGGCACTGGATGGGCGGTAACACTACCCCTGCCGACGGGGGAATGGATCACGTTCATTTTTACGAGGGTACCACTTCCTATGACAGCGGGCACGTTCACCACTTTCGCGGCTGCACCGGCCCAGCCATACCTCTGCCGGACGGCTCGCACTACCACGATTTTGGTGGGGAGACATCGTACGACAAAGGCCACTCGCACTGCTACCAAGGACGAACAAGTCCGGCTATCGAATGTTAAATGAATAGGAAATGAAACGATCCGTGACAGGATCGTTTTTCTCTTTTATAGAAGTTATAGGGGAATCGGTCTGTACAAAAAGGGGAGTTGCCGCATGGCAAGAAGTGATCAGCCTGCTCCGTCCAAAGCAAGGAGCAGGCGGTATGGGGTACTGGAGGTGCTGCGAGTATCGTTTAAGCTGGGACTTACTTCGTTCGGCGGACCCGCAGCCCATCTTGGCTATTTTTATGAAGAGTACGTCCGTAAAAGAAAATGGATAGATGACAGGAGTTACGCAGACCTCGTCGCCCTGTGCCAGTTTCTGCCGGGGCCGGCAAGCAGCCAGGCGGGCATCGGGATCGGGGTCATCCGGGCCGGAGTGCTTGGCGGAATTGCAGCATGGCTGGGCTTCACTCTTCCTTCCTTGATTGCCTTAACCTTGTTTGCCCTGTTGATCAATGGGTTTGACATCAGCAGCGCAGGCTGGATTCACGGACTAAAGCTTGTCGCCGTAGCAATTGTCGCTCAAGCCGTGTGGGGAATGGGACAAAAACTGGCGGCTGACCGGACGCGTGCCAGCATCGCCGTCGTCACGGCGGCCATTACGTTGATCTGGCAATCGGTGGTGAGCCAGGTCTTACTCATTGCTGCGGCAGGAGTGCTCGGTTTTTGGCTGTATAGAAGTGCCGCCGACGAGCACGCTCCATCGCTGCATGTAGCCGTCAGCCGCAAAACGGCAGCGGGTTGTCTGGCGCTGTTTTTTGCCTTGTTGATCGGTTTGCCTCTATTGCGTCAGGTCACACAGTTGGAGTGGGTTGCTGTATTAGACAGTTTTTACCGTGCAGGTTCACTGGTGTTCGGAGGCGGCCATGTGGTGCTGCCGCTGCTTGAGAGGGAGGTCGTTCCGGCCGGTTGGGTGGACAAACAGGATTTTTTGGCCGGTTACGGCGCCGCTCAGGCCGTCCCTGGGCCTCTGTTTACTTTCGCCGGGTATGTAGGAGCCGTTTGGGGCGGGGTCTTTGGCGCTGCGCTGGCCACAGCAGCCATCTTTTTGCCGGCGTTTTTGCTCGTTCTCGGGGCGCTTCCCTTCTGGAACACCTTGCGCAGCAGTCCGAAAGCGCAGGGGGCGATGACAGGAATCAACGCAGCCGTCGTCGGCATCCTGCTGGCCGCTTTGTATCAACCGCTTTGGACCACTTCCATACTCGCGCCGTCCGACTTTGCTTTTTCATCTGTTCTGTTTGTATTGCTGGTGTTCTGGAAGACGCCCCCGTGGGTTGTCGTAGCAGCGGGTGCCTTAGGCGGCGGACTGTTGTGGTAATCCCGCGTGCTGACAAAAGTGTGGGGTGCGACGGTCTCGCACCCCTATCTGCCGGCTGGCAAGCCCTTGATCAAGCCGCTGGCAAATTGAATCGGAAGCCGGATCCTGTCTTCTGCCGTTTTCAACTGATAGATATCCCTGCCCTGCGTCTTTCCCGGCTTGATATTTACCTCGATGATCCAAATGTGCCCGTCCCTGTCTACTCCCAGGTCCAAACCGAGCTCCACCAGTCTTTTACACTTTACTTCCTCCAATCCCGTACAGACCCGGCTGGAAATCTCCCGCAGCTTTTGTTCAATCTCCCCGGCCCGCTCAGGACCATAGTTTTTTTCCAGATAGGGAAACACCTGATGAGCGCTTCCCCCGCCAGAGAGATTAGATGTAAATTTTCCGGCCCCGCCTTCTCGTACGCAGAAACCCATAAGCTGCCACTCTCCCTGCCGGCCTTTCTGCATCAACGAGCGAATATCGTAGACACGCCCTTCCTGGCTGCGAATGTCCAGCCACTGTTGAACGATGTACTTTCCATTGCGGCATATGGCATGGAGCGCCTTACCGATCGCTCGTCGGGTGCAGCGGCGCATCGGCTCCCCGCCCCCCTCCAATAGGTATCCGTCTCCCCCGCTGCTCAGCCGATAGATTCCCTCTCCGCCTAGCCCGTTGAGCGGCTTCAGCATGACTGTTTCGTGCTTTTTGAGCATGTTGACCACATCCGTTTTTTCCCGATATCGCACAGTCTCAGGCAAATGGGGCTGCAACACGGGAATGTTGAGCAGCGCCTTGTGAATGCTCCACTTGCTGCCCAGCCCATATCCAATAAATGGCATCTTTTCTTGACGCTTTAAAGCTTTTACTTTTTGAATCGTTTCCGGCTTGCGATAGTATCCCACGTCATGGGAAATGAGAGGAAACGGCACATCTTTCCTCTTCCAGCGGCCCTTGTCGCGGATCCAGCCTGCTATCGTTTCCTTCTGCAGATCCGCGTCATGCGGCGTAAAGACAATAATCCCACCAAACCCCTCCTGCGCTGCTACGTGAAAGAAGGGTTCAAACCGCTCCGGCTTCGTTACGCGATGCGTCATAATCCCAAGCATGTTCCCCATCTTGATCACCCGCTCTAAAAAATGGTGGCTATCCTCAAACTATTCGCCGCCATGGAAAGCGTAGCCAACCAACAGGAGATATCCGCAGATATCCATAGATCCCGCCTACAAAGACCCGCCAATTCATTGGAACACACAAAAAAACAGCTTGAGGCATTTGCCCCTCGCTGTTTTTCCCCTTATGAGATCACTTCACCCGGCCACGCCAGCATGCCGCCAGCCATGTTTTCTACCTTGTAGCCGTAATACTGTGCGAATTCCGTCGCCCGCCAGCTGCGTGCGCCGCTGCGGCAGACCATCACGATCGGCGTCTCCTTATCAAGCGCCGGCAGTTTTTCGGGAAGGGTCCCGAGCGGTATGTGAATCGCTTGGGGAATGTGTCCATCGTCCCATTCATGCTGCTCGCGAACGTCGATGACCTGAATTTTTTCCCCTTGCTCCAGCCGCTTGATCAATTCCTCAGGGAGAATCTCTTTAACCTCGGTTTCCACCGTTTTCGCCCTCCTGTACGCTGCGTAGCTGTTTCCATGCATTTATCTTAACATAAACCTTCAGCCGCGCGCCAATGGGCCTTTACTTTCCTTGCACGTACTTGGAGTCAAACAGGAACAGGCGCATTAGCAGAATCAAGGACGGAACCAGCAGACACAAACCGGCGACAAACCCGATCACCAGCGCCAATCCCATCTGCGGACTGGTGACGCTGTCCGAGATCGTAATGTACGGGTACAACAGGTAAGGCAGATGGGAAGCGCCGTAGCCGAAGAAGGCGAAGGCGAACTGCAGCATGACAAACACAAACGCCCACCCGTAATACCGCTTTTTCAAAAGCAGCGCCAGCGCAATCAGAAAGCAGCCGAGCGACAGCAAAAACATCCAGCTCATGTCCAGCATGTTGTCAAAGTGCTCCGGGTTATGCGTTCTGATCGAGAAAAAGACGAGAAAGCTGGCAAAAATGGTCGGCAGGCTCCAACCGATCGCAAACGACCTGAGCAGCTTCGCCGCGGCGGCATCCCTGGCTTTATCGGCGTAGCAGGTCAGGAAGCTGGCGCTGATAAACAACACGCTGACCAGCGCCAGAATCACGACCGCCCAGGAATAAGGACTGGCCAGCAGTTTATCCATCAGCAGGGTGATGCGCTCCCCCTCGACCGAAATAAACCCGCCTTCAGAGATCGTCAATATCGTTGCCAGCGAGGCGGGAATCAACAGCCCTGTCACGCCGTAGACAAACTGGTACACCGTGTTCTCCCGCGCTCCATAGTGGGCAAAGGCGTAAAACGATCCGCGCAGCGAAATCAGGACGAGCGCGATGCTCCCCGGCACCAGGAGTGCCGTACCGTAGTAGTAGGCGGTATCAGGAAAAAAACCGATCAAGCCGACCACGAAAAAGATCAAAAAGACATTGGTCACTTCCCATACGGGCGACAGATAGCGTTCGATCACCCCATTGATGAGGTGATCCTGCCGGCGCATTTTGCTGTAAAAGGAGAAGAAGCCGGCGCCAAAATCGATGGACGCGACGATGATATAGCCGTACAAAAAGGTCCACAGCACGGTAATTCCCAGCATTTCCAGCATGTTGCTTCTCCTCCTTTCAATTCCTCTCTTGTGCTCTGGCCAGGTCGTGTTCGACCGGGTTCTTTTTAAACATTCTCCGCAAGACTAATGTACAGACAATCCCTAAGAAGAGGTACAAGCAGCCGAACAGGACCAGCATCTCGCCGACGTTGTCCGCTGTCGTCGCGGCGTGCTGTGTCTTCATATAGCCGTACAGGATCCACGGCTGCCGGCCGATTTCGGAAAAGATCCAGCCGAGCTCAATCGCCAGAAAAGAGAGCGGTGCCCCAAGCAGAATCGCCCACAGCATCGGCCGCGAAACGGCGCTTGGCTTCTTTCTCCAGCGCAGAAAGATGTACAGCAGAGGGACGATGACCAGGTAACCGCCAATCGCCACCATTCCATCAAACAGGTAGTGAATAAACAGCGGGGGTCTCAACTCCTCGGGAATTTCATTCAGCCCCTTCACTTCCCCTGTCGGATTCCCTGTTGCCAGAATGCTCAGCGCATAGGGAAGCTTGATCGCATACTTCACTTCATTCGTCTCTTTATCCAGCATACCGCCAAAGATCAGCTCAGCATTCGGCTTGGTTTCAAAATGCCATTCGGCTGCCGCCAGTTTTTCCGGCTGGTGTTTGGCCAGGTACTTCCCGGCGATATCACCCCAGACCGCTGTTCCGACAGAGAAGATCAAGGCCAGCACCACCGTAAAATGAAGCGATTTGCGGTAGTACTCGTGATCTCTCCCCCTTTTGAGCAACGAATAGGCGGCAATGGCTGCCAAGGCAAAGGCGGACGCGGCGTAGGCGGACAGAATCATGTGCCCCGCTTTCGAAGGCGTCGCCGGGTTAAACATCGCGACGAGCGGCTGGATGTCGACGATCTTCCCGTCGGCCAGCGTAAAGCCTTGCGGTGCATTCATAAAGGCGTTTACCGTCATGATGAAAAAGGCGGACGCCGTAGAACCGATGATCACCGGGATAGAGAAGAGCCAGTGTACGTACGGGTTCTTAAACCGATCCCAGGTGTAGAGATAAATCCCTAAAAAAATCGCTTCAAAAAAGAAGGCAAATGTCTCTAAAAACAACGGCAGGGAAATCGCCTCGCCTGCTATCTTCATAAAGCTTGGCCACAACAAGCTGAGCTGCAGCCCGATGCAGGTACCTGTCACGACTCCGACCGCCACGGTGACGGTAAAGCCTCTCAGCCAACGCTTGGCCATGACCAGGTAAAGCGGATTTTTCTTGCGGATGCCAATCCATTCCGCAATCGAGATGGCGACGGGAATGCCCACCCCTAAAGCAGCAAAGATGATGTGAAAGCCCAGTGTTAACGACGTCAGGATACGGGCGAGCATGGTATTATCCAGTTCCATATCTGTCTCTCCCTTCCGCAGGCAGATCATTGTTGCCCTTACTATTACTTTACGCCAAAATGTGGCAGCGAATGGAAGAGGTTGTGAACAACGGACGGCGAATTCATTACAGATTTGCAACACCGTTCGTCTGCGAAAAAGTTTTCGAAACTGGTTGACAATTATCTCTTCTATCTTTTACAATACGAGAAACAACTACATATCCTCATCAAGAGAGGTGGAGGGACTGGCCCGATGAAACCCGGCAACCGGCACAGATAATGTGCAAGGTGCTAATTCCTGCAGAATCTGCTGATTCTGAGAGATGAAACCGGTGACACAATTGTGTAACGAGCCTTCTTCCCCTCAGAAGAAGGCTTTTCTTCTTCCTTTAAAAATAGTGAAAACAGGAGAGATGCAAAATGGCTGATCAAGAGTGGAAATTGGAAACTATCGCCCTGCACGGCGGACAAGAGGCCGATCCTACTACCGGTTCGCTGGCTGTCCCTATCTATCAGACCTCATCATACGTATTTCGCGATGCGGAGCATGCCGCCAACCTGTTCGCTTTAAAAGAGTTTGGCAACATCTACACACGCATCATGAATCCGACACAAGATGTGTTTGAAAAGCGTGTCGCCCTGCTCGAAGGGGGCGTGGGAGCGCTGGCTACCGCTTCCGGCCAGGCTGCCATCACGTTTTCGATCCTCAACATCGCCGGGGCAGGCGACGAGATCGTTTCATCCAGCAGCTTATACGGCGGAACTTACAACCTGTTTGCCCACACGCTGCCGAAGATGGGGGTAAAATTCCACTTTGTCGATCAATCCAACCCTGAGAACTTCCGGGCCAAGATCAACGAGAAAACCAAAGCCCTGTTCTGCGAAACGATCGGCAACCCCCGGATCGACGTCGCTGATCTGGAAGCCATCGCCAAGATCGCCCACGAGCACGGAATCCCGCTGATCGTCGACAACACATTTGCTTCTCCGATCCTCTGCCGGCCATTTGAACACGGCGCTGACATCGTCGTCCATTCCACGACAAAGTTTATCGGCGGACACGGCACATCCATCGGAGGCATCATCGTCGACTCCGGCAAGTTTGATTGGAATAACGGAAAGTTTCCCGGCTTGACCACTCCCGACCCAAGCTATCACGGCGTCGTCTATACGGAAGCAGTCGGCAATCTGGCCTACATCATCAAAGCCCGCGTCCAGCTTCAGCGCGACATTGGCGCAACGCTTTCGCCGTTCAACTCCTTCCTGTTCCTGCAAGGTCTGGAAACCCTGCACCTGCGGATGGAGCGGCACAGCCAAAACGCGCTGGCGGTAGCCAAGTTCCTCTCCGACCACCCGCTGGTCAGCTGGGTGAATTACCCTGGTCTGGAGACAGACTCACAGCATCAACTGGCGAGGAAATACCTGCCGAAAGGACAAGGAGCCATCCTGACGTTCGGGATCAAGGGCGGAGTTGCCCAGGGCAGCAAGCTGATCGAATCTGTCAAGCTGTTCTCCCACCTGGCCAACGTCGGTGATTCCAAGTCGCTAATCATCCATCCGGCCAGCACTACCCATCAACAGCTCACGGAAGAAGAACAGCGCCAATCCGGAGTATTGCCCGAGATGATCCGCTTGTCGATCGGCACAGAGGCGATTGAGGACATCCTGGCTGATCTGGATCAGGCTTTGAAGACGGCAGTAAGGTAAAGAACGCTTACTCGTAAAAACAGTCCGTCTAACCGACAATGGTTAAACGGACTGTTTTCACTTTCCTGTGTTCGAGCGGCTCCCCTTTGCCGCCACTCGAAAAGTTTTTTTACCCAGAACCCTGTCCCCATCATAGATGACCGCTGCATACTCTCCCGCCGGATATGAACCGCTAAATTCTGCCTTGTAGTAATTCCCTTCCTTTTTCAGCGTTCCATCGTTTAACTGAAAGAGATATGTTTGCGTCTGTTCTCCCTCCGCAGGTCCTGTTACCTTTAACATGATGTTGGTTCCGTTCACAGAAAAAGAAATTGGTGTGGTCGAACCCTGTTGGTGACTAAACTGATCGTTTCCAAACGGCGGCAAGAACAGGTTCTCTTTCGGCAATAATGGTTCAGCCTGAAAAACCAACGCTGCCTTTGTCATTAGCCCTTGATATTCATTTCCCATCTCGGCAGGAAGTGTGGCAGTGAAAACGAGTGAATCGCTTTTAAACACGTCAATTTCACCAATTGGCAGCTGTTTCAAATCTGTCAATAATCCTTGATAACGTATGCCGGACTGATCAGCTATCGTCAACTGCAACAGGTTATAAAGCGCCTTTGAACCATTTTCCCAGTTAGCGGTTACCGTATAGGCAAATTCCGTATTGCTGTCGTTGTTCACATGAATGGTTGACTTTACACTGTCCCCGGGTTTTAGATCCTTTACGCTTAAAAAGCCGTTCCCCGGATTCGTTGAAATGTCTATCCGGTATTCCGCAGGTGTCGCGCTTGTCTCCCCGAATGGCAAATAAACGGCTGCCATACAACATAAACAAATAGCGATCAGCAAACCATCCCATTTCATGACTTCTCCCTCGCATTCCGGATGTGCCTTTCATCCAGCATTGACAGGAAGGCGGAGGAAAATCCCTCCGCCCCTATACTCTTCTTTTTTTAGTTAGTCGGCTCCCAGTTGCCGCCACCGCTGCCGGGGGTGCCGTTCGACAGGTTGTCTTTGTTATACAACGTGCCGTCTTCTTGCACGGCGGTGAATTTCACGTCGAAAGGTGCCTGGGCTCCTTGCAAGTAGTTTTGGTCTTCACCGTTGTCGCGGAACACGATCTTATATGTCACATTCCGGGTGCTGCTGACAGGGATATTGCCGATCATATATCCATCCAGCGTAGTAGTAACGTTCCCCTCCGCATCTTTGATTTGATGTGATTTGGAGGCTGTTTTCTCTGCCAGATCTTTTAGGCTGATCTCAGTTCCACCGTTTAGGCCAGCGATTAAGTCTTGGCCGTTAAACTTCAGTTCCGTAAAGATCAGGTGTTCGTCAAAACCCTTTCCATCCGATTCGTTAGATGTCACTTCCATCAACACATTGAACGGAAGCGTTCCGTGGTTGTTGAGCGACCAGGCGGGCTCCTGGTTTACGAAAGTCGCATTCAGCAGGTCACCAGGCTTGAAGTTGTTAATTGTAAATCTTTCGAGGTAGGCGGTACCCGGTCTCAGTACAACAGTGCCATTCGTAAACTCGTTATGAGAGGTCGAGTCTGAACTGAAGTAAGCAAATGTACCTCCCAGTGCAGCGGTTGCGCCGACAGCCATAGTGGCCATGGCCAAGGTTAATTTTGTTTTAATGCTCATGTGTGACATCCTCCTTATTTTCCCTCTTTTGGGGTTTGTTTATTTTTTGAACTTCCCTTCAAAATCAGATGATAATGGCAGAGAAGTGATCAAATAGATTGGTTATTACGAATTTTTTGTTAATGATTTTTCCTGTTCCCAGCGGGACAACGTACGCCAGATGACGAATATTTGCGAAATGACCAGAAACAGACCAGGCACGATCAGCATGAGCGCAATGCCTTCTTTTGACTGTAGAAAGGAAAGCGCATAACCTGCGTAAGGAATCGTGATATCTTCATATTTGGCTACTACATTGTTGGCCGGGATCGGTCTGGGGTCTGGAGAGGTGTTGTTGTCACCTTTGGTGATGTATTCAAGCTGTGCTCCCGTCTGCCTGACCTCTTTAATCCGGTGGGTTATTAACATCCCCGGTTTAAACGGCGATTCATACGTTACAACATCACCCACTTTCAAATTTGTTGGATCTTGGATGGGTTTGACTGCTATGATTGATCCGGTTTGAATGATGGGTTCCATCGACCCCGACAGGACCGTCATCAACTGATAGCCAAACAGCTTCGGCGTACCCCCGGAAATCCTGGATGATACCGTAAAGAACGTGGACACAATCAGAAGCAATGTCAATACAATCGTGACGGCCCGGCTGATCGTTTTCTTCATCGAAAACCCTCTTTTCTAAAAGTTTCTTATGAGTCTAGGTCAGCATCGTTATGGTCGGCGTCATCTCCACCATCATTACTTGATGACTCAGAGTCATCGGACTCTTCTGATGCCGATTGATCTTTCTCATTGGATGTTGCTTCCTCTGTCGTCTCCTTTTCGGAAGGCTTTTCCTTTTCTTCCTTCAGGGAATCTCCTGAATTTGGCGAAGCTGTTTCCTTATCTGATGACGGCTCTTCAATGGACGGCGCCTCTTCCTCTACGGCTGGCGGATGTTCTTCGGCAGGTGAAGTCGGCTCTTCCTCTACTGGCGGCTGTTCCTCGGCAGGTATAGTCGGCTCTTCCTCTACTGGCGGCTGTTCCTCGGCAGGTATAGTCGGCTCTTCCTTTGCTGGCGAATGTCCTTCAGCAGGTACAGTCGGCTCTTCCTCCGCTGGCGGCTGTTCCTCAGCAGGTACAGTAGTCGGCTCTTCCTCCGCTGGCGGCTGTTCCTCAGCAGGTACAGTCGGCTCTTCCTCTGCCGNTTGCTGGCGAATGTCCTTCAGCAGGTACAGTCGGCTCTTCCTCCGCTGGCGGCTGTTCCTCAGCAGGTACAGTAGTCGGCTCTTCCTCCGCTGGCGGCTGTTCCTCAGCAGGTACAGTCGGCTCTTCCTCTGCCGGTTGTTGTTCCTCAGCAGGTACAGTCGGTTCTTCTTCTGCCGGCTGTTGTTCCTCGGTGGGCACAGGCTGCTGCAGCTTTAGAGCTTCTTCTGCAGCTTTGATTGCCTCTCGCAATTCTTCCTTGTAATCCTTGACTCTTTCAACCGCTTCCGCCGCGCTGTCGGCGTACCCTTGTGCTTTTTCGGCGGAATCTTTTGCCCTTTCATATGCTGCTTGTATATAGTCCAGCATTTCTTCAGCTAAACTCACGTTGTACTTTGCCAGGTTCAGTTGAATGTCTAGAACAACCGATCCTTCTTGAAGCTGATCCAACTCATTCCTTTTGGCGTCCACTTCACGTTCTGCTTGCCGGACGTACTCTTCCAGCCTAGATACGATGTCGGATGCCAATTCTGCTTCCATAGCTGCTTTTTTGGCGATCAGAGATATGCCGCTCGAAGCATCTGCAAATTCTTCAAGGGTCGTTGCCCGCTTGCTGTCTCTTACTATTTCCTGGGCTGTCTCATCGAGATCTCTAGCCCTTTCACATGCTGCAGAAGCATCATCGGTTAAATCATTCACTCTTCCTGGAAAGACAAACGCTGCAGAAAACGATCCTTGCATTTGAGTTTGATCGATAAACAATGCGTGAGTCGGTGTATTAATCTGCATGGCTGCAACCGAGATAATCATCGAGGCCAAACTCGTTATATGAGCGACACGATATGCGATTATTCGTCGTCTGTGTTTCTTGATTCGCGCTGAACGTTTACGTCGCATTTATGTGCCCCCTTTTACTGAATGCCGCTGTAAAATCCCTTGACGATTGTTATTGTACATTGTTCGCAATGTTCTAACTTCCACTGCTGGAATGAAATCAGGGTGCTATGAATCTGATAGGCCCTCCTACTTGAGTAGGAGAGAATCGTCATGCTAACGGTAAGACCCTGCCTTATTTGGCAGGGTCTTCGAAATGTATAGCCTTTCTTTTGGAAAACATTATAACCGGCTTGAGGAGTAACCACCTTTACATGCGTAATGTCTTTTCGGCAGTACGGACAAATCCAGCGGTTCGCAGGATTGCTCCCAAATGAAGTCCTGCGGCAGCGGTCGCATCTCTTTTGAAACACCCTATTTTCCTCCCGTTCCGACTTTATCTGCTAGCATATCAAATGGGAGGGAAAGCCACATCACCTGGGAGTCTGGCATTTCTCCTCCCCGGGAGTGATTTTCAACCGACCAGCGGAGAGGCTTTCGTCCTGGTTTGGCTTTTATCGTACAGTTCAAGTGCATCTCGCAGCGATTCTACCACTTTTGGATCAAATGCAGTTCCTGCCATCGATTCAATTTCCGACATTGCCTTATCAAAAGAAAAAGCTTCACGGTAAGCACGCGGACTCGTCATCGCGATGAAACATTCTACGACCCCGAGTATCTGGGCCAGTCGCGGAATCTCCTCCCCTTTTAGCTGACAGGGATAGCCGGTTCCATCATACCTTTCGTGGTGGGCCTGAAGCGCTTCCCTCACACGCTTGAGGGATGAGTCGCTTCCCAACAGACTCCGTCCAATATAGCAATGTTCTTTCACCAGCTGGTATTCGTAGAGGGTCAGTTTGTCTGGCTTGTCAAATACATAGTCGGGCCACTCAATTCGGCTGATGAAGTGAAGCAAGGAGAGAAGTTGAATTTCCCAATACTCCACCCGATCATTGGGAAAATAACTCATCATCCGTTTCATCAGACCTGTCGACAGAACGATTTCCTTGCTGGAAATTCGGGACTTTCGTTCCACGATCGGAATCAGCGTTTGCAGCAGTCTGATCAAATACTCCTTGTTTTGCTCTTCCCCTTTCTGTAAGAAGCTTTTTTTTAGGGAAGCGCTGTACGTCATGATGATCCAGCCAAGCAATAAACTTCCGGCATAGAGAAACAAACGGCTGATTAACAGAGCATACATGCTGTCGCCCGGTCCCATTTGCGAGAAATCAACGATAATAAAAAGTCCGGCCAATAAAAAGGCGAATATTCCCCAAATGGTAAATAATTGCCTGTTTTGAAACAAACTGATCATAATAGGATAAAAGAGCAGGATGATCCAGACCTCCTGATAGTCCATCGGATTGTAAATGACGAAAAAAGTGTCTCCAAGCAGAATGAAAAAAGCTGTAATATGCGGTGAATATAGCTGACCTATGGAAAAAAAACGATGCATCAGATATAGTGTCCACAGAACGATTGCACTTAGGCTAATGCCAACGGTTTTTTCCGGAACTCCGTTATCACTGTATGCCGCATAAATGAATACTGACAAAAGATGGATGGATACAACAATCCCCACCCAAAAAATAAAACGATCCGCCAGATGTTTTAACGTCCTATTCACCAAAATTTCCATCCTCCGCGCTTGTTTGTTGTTCTCAGGTTCTCACCTGAACAAACCCCTTTTTGAGGGCATACAAAACAGCTTGTGAACGATTTGGTTGTCCGGTTTTACGCAAAATGCTGCTCACGTGGGTCTTCACGGTGGCTTCGGAAATATACAGTTTTTGGGCGATCTCCTGATTGCTGTAATTCTCTACGATCAATTGAAAAATCTCTTGTTCCCGCTCAGTCAGCATGAGCCTCTCTTCCGCCTCGTGCTTTTTTCGATCCAGCTTGGGTTGGAAGCAGGAATACCCCATGGCGACCATCTCCATGGCACCCAAAATTTGCTCCGGGAGAGTATCTTTCATAATGTAGCCGTCGATGCCGGATTCGAGTGCGCGAAATTTGTCTTCACTCTCATCGAACGCCGTCAATATCACAATTTTTACGTCCGGCAAACGTTCTTTTAGCTGTTCGCAGCTGTCGATAATCGACGGGCCGGGCATCTTCAAATCGGAGAGGATGATATCCGGCTTCTCCTTCCACGCCTGGCTCAGCAATTCATCTCCATTTGACGCCTCGCCTACGACTGTAAATCGCGATGAGCCTTCCACAATCATTTTCATGCCCTCTCTGACGATCTGGTGGTCATCTGCAAGCAACAAACGAACGTTAGACATACACATCTCTACTCCCTCTCGGTATGATCGCGGATACCACAGTACCCTTCCCGAGTTCTGAACGGATCGTCAACGCCCCGCCCGCCCGGTTGATTCTCTCTTCCATCCCTACAAGCCCGAAGCTTCCTGATTTTCGCTGTTCCTTCTCCGAATCAAAGCCGATACCGTCATCTCTGATCTTGACCGTCCACTGAACGGATGAGACCTCCAGATCGACATGAATTTCTTTCGCCTGCGCGTGTTTCAACACATTGGAGACCGCCTCTTCGACAAAGCGGTAAATCGCTTCCTCGACAGCGATATTCTCCGCAACGGCCCGCCCCTTGGGGTCATAATGCAGCCTGATTTCGCTTCCGTCAGTCAGTCTGTCCAAAAGCTGCCTGACCGCATCGAATAAATGGCTGTCCTCGCGGTTATAGCGAAGATGCTGAATGTACCGCCTCACTTCCAAATGACAATCCTGCACCTTTCTCTCCACCTGCCTGATCAACCCTGTTATCTGCTCACTGTCGCTTCGGGAGAGTTGCTGCTTGATTCGAAAGATTTGCGTAGACAGGAAGAACAGCTGTTGTGCCAAACCGTCGTGCATATCCTGAGCCATTCTTTTTCGCATGTCTGCATCCAGCGCTGCGGCTATTTCACGGCGCAGCCTCAGCTGATGCCCCTGATTCAACACAGCGCTTGCCAGCAGCTGCAAGAACAGTTGGGAAAATCGATGCGGCGCTGTTCCCCCTTTCACCTCGAACAGAATAACCGCCTGCGTGATTCCTCTGCTTACAAGCGGAAACAGGAACATCGTCTTTACACATCCTGTATAATCAGTCAATGGCAAGGCACACGGCCGCCTGATGGACATCTTACCGTCTGCAAGCAAGCATGTTAGGTAGTGTTGCTTTAAGAAATCTCTTTTTTCTTCAATTTCCCCTGTCCAACAGAGATAAGCCCGGTCTACAGCGTATATTCTCTCTACCGTTCTTTCCGTCAGGGAACTTAATTCGGACAGGCTGTCTACAAGCGGAAGTCTCTTTTGAATTTGCAAAATCATGACCAATCTGCGATATATCGTATGGCCGTACTTCACCAGGTAACCGGAAACAAGAAACAGGGCGACACAAATCGATAACTGGAAGATAAAGTAGAGCAGCTGAAGCGAAGCAGATGACAATTCGTAACGGCTGACGAATACGTGGGGAATAATCAGGCAGCTGATAAAATAAGCAGCGATGATGAGTAAGTAGGCCTTTCCCCATACATACGTTCCCAACCAGCAGAGAGAAGTATAGGCATAAGGCAGAAACGGACTGAGCCACCGACCGGTTTGGGAAATCAACACGACATTGAAGGCCAGATCCGTCATGATGAGGAGAATTCTACTGCGTTTGGGAATTGGGTAAAACATCAGCAGCGTATAGATGACATTGATTCCGATCAAAACGAGAAGAAAGGGATACTCTTCTACAACCGTTCTGGTATAAAACAAAAATGCGGACAACAAGGCAAACCAGCGAAAAATGAAAATGTAAAACCGCACATCCTGTAAGATTCTCAGCATCCTTTCATCACCAGGACTCTACAAATATTCGGAAATTACCAACCATACTACCCTATTGGCAAAACTATGACAATAGATGCATTTTGTCGAATAACGCCGCGGTTTTTCGGGTCATTTGCACTAGATTTCATCGCGTAAAACCTACCATTTCATCATACCAAAGAACGACAAAGGGTCTATACCCCAAACGGGTGATTCTTCCCTCCCAGGGGGATGAGGTATTGAAATAAACCAGCAGAACACGAAAGCAGACACAGATGCGAAAAGCAAATGCCTCTCTGTCTGTGTCTGCCGTCTCATCAAGCGGACGTCCGCCTATTTTGCATTTTCTTGGGTTTTAATCCGGCATTTTGCCAGTGTATGCCGATTGCGGACGAATAATCCGGTTGTTCGCCGCCTGCTCCAGGACGTGGGCCGACCAGCCGACGACCCGGCTGACGGCAAATGTCGGGGTGAACAGCGTATCAGCCAATCCTACCGCCCGCATGACTGCTGCGGCGTAGAACTCGACATTGGTGTTGAGCTTGCGTCCCGGTTTGTACTCCTCCAGCAATTGCAAACCCACTTTCTCCACATGAACCGCCAGATCAAACCACGGGTCATCTCCAGCCAGGGCGGAAGCTACCGTACGAAGGGCGGTCGCCCGCGGATCGGTAGTCTTGTAGACGCGGTGGCCGAAGCCCATCAGGCGCTCTCCTGCTTCCAAAGCCCTCCGCAGCCACGGCTCGGCGTTTTCCTTGCTGCCGATTTGCTCCATCATCTCTGTGACCTCCGACGGCGCACCGCCGTGCAGCGGTCCCTTCAAAGCGCCGATGGCCGCCGTGATGGATGAAATCAAGTCCGAACGTGTCGAGGCGACTACCCTTGCGGCAAATGTAGACGCGTTCATGCCGTGCTCCTGTGTCAGGATCAAATAGGCATCCAGTGCCCGCACATGCGCGCTGCTCGGCTCCTTGCCCTGCAGCATATACAGGTAATTAGCCGTATGCCCGAGGTCTTTTCGCGGTTCCGGCAGCTCCCGCCCTTCCAGACGGGCCTGGCGGTAAGCGACAATCGTCGGCAGCTTCGCGGTCAGCGAGATGACCTGCTCCAGAGTCGGCGGCCAGCTGTGAGACGGTTGGCCGAGCAGCGAAACCGCAGTCCGCAGTACGCTCATCATGTCTACATCGGCGGGAATCAGGTCGATTGCCGCCTTTACATGCCCGGGAAGTTGGCGATTGTCCGCCAGGGCCGCCTGCAGATTGTCTCTCTCCTGCTGACTGGGCAGATGTCCGTACCACAACAGATGCGCCACTTCTTCGAACGTGTTGTTTACCGCCAGATCGCGCGCCCAGTGATTGCGATAGACTAAATGACCGTTTATTCCGTCGACCAGACTCAGGTCGGTTTCAGCGACGACGATGCCTTCCAGGCCTATGGCTACAATTTGTTCCGCCATACCATTCCACCCCTTTTTTCTTTCACTATAGCAAGAGAAAATCAACAGGTGAAATAGAATAATACAACATGATCAATTACATTTTATAATCAATCATGGCCGGCTACATCGACCGGATCAGCGGCAGCGGCGGGTACAGGGAGCCGAGAATATCAATCATCTGTTTGGCCGTTTGCGAACAGCCGGTTTTGGATACGACCAGATACGAAGCGGCCTGGGGCAGGACAAGCCCTGGCGTCTCCAGCTCGATAAAGCGATTTTCAAACAGCTCCCGGGCAATGGCCGACCTGGGCAGAAAAGAAACCCCCAACCCTTCTTCGATAAACCGTTTGGTAATATCCACATGGGTGATCGTCATGGTTCGAAAGGAGAGTCCCCGCTGACGGAGCGCCAGCAGAAGGTCTTCCCAATAGCCCGGATGGTTGTGCGTCAGCAGCAGATTCCCCGTCAGCTCCTGCTCCCAGTCGGGCAGGGGCGCTTCGATATCTCCCCCGTTCAGCGGAACGGCAAACACGACGGGATCAGTCTGGATCAAATGGGCGTCCAATTGGAACTCTCCCGGCACCATCCGGGACAAGCCGAGATCGACCTGCCCGCTTTGCACCAACCTGCCGATCTCGAGGGAATCGGCAATTCGAATCGAGATATCCACCTCGGGATACCGTTTGGTGTAATGGCGAATCAAGCCGGGCAATGAACTGCGGGCGATCACCGGGGAGACGGCGATGTGAAGATTTTCGCTGTAACCCTGCTGCCACGCCAGCAGATCCTCTGTCCCTGCCTGCCACCCTGCCAGCAAGGCGCTGGCATGCGGCAGGAAACGCTTGCCGGCAGGAGTGAGCTTGACGAATTTCCCTACCCGGTCGAACAACTCAATCCCCAGTTCTTTCTCCAGCAGGCGAATATGCTGGGTGACCGTCGGTTGAGCGATAAACAGCGCTTCTGCTGTCTGCCGGAAGTTCTCAAACTTCGCGGCCACGACGAACGTCTGAAGGATACGCAAATCGATGAGGATTCACCCCGCTACCCAAGCCTGCCGACCCGGTTCAATACCTGCCGGGCTTCGGCAAACAGGCTCTCGACGATTTGCCCGGCTGTTTCACTGCGCTTGTTTGCCAGCTGCGGGACTCCTTGCCCTGCCCAAAGCGACATGTAATTGGCCTGGTTGTTCTTCGCCGCCGCGTTGCGGATCTCACGGGTCAAGGTGTTTTGCAGCGGATAGGGCAGAGATGCCAACTGCCGCTGGGCAAAGCTCTCCATCAGCCGGTTCGACAGCCCCCGCGCCGGCCGTCCGGAAAAAGCCCGGGTGATCTGCGGCTCGGTCTCTTTCGCCTGGGCCAGTTTTTCCTTGTAGGCCCGGTGAGCAAGGCTTTCCTCACAGGCCAAAAACCGCGTTCCCAGCTGCACCGCATCTGCTCCCAGCGCAAAGGCCGCAACCACTCCACGCCCATCCATGATTCCGCCTGCTGCGATGACCGGGGTATCAGGCAACGCGTCCGCCATCAACGGCAGCAGGGCCATCGTCCCTACCGTTTCGCCATTTCCGCCCGGTCTGACGGAAAAAGTTCCGCGGTGTCCTCCCGCTTCTCCTCCCTGGGCGACCACTGCGTCCACCCCTTCGGCCTGCAGTGCGAGCCCTTCGGCCACAGTCGTGGCCATGCCGATCAGCTTCATACCAGCCTGCTTGGCCGCTTGGCCGTATCGCCCAGGCAATTGGAAAGCCACGCTGAACACCGGCACTTTCTCGTCGAGGATGACCGAAAAACACTCGTCCAGGTCGTTAACGTAGTCCGGTACTTCCCCCGACCAGGCTTCCAAGCCTACCTCCTTGCGCATCTGGTTGATCCAGTCCGTGAGCTCCGGGCTGACTGTTGCCTGCGGCGGTTCATCGGAGATGAGCAGATTGACGCTAAACGGTTTTTTAGTCAGTTCTTTCACCTGGCGAATCGCCTGACGCAGCGCATCCGGCTTCATATAGGCTCCGCCGAGCGTTCCCAGCCCGCCGGCTTCCGATACCGCCGCTACCATTTGCGGCGAGGTGATATTCCCCGCCATGCCCGCCTGCACCAACGGCAATCTGATCGAAAAGAGATCACAGAACCGGGTGTGAAATAGCTCCTCCATCACTGTTCCTCCTTATGTGCTGGCAATTTCTCACTTTCAGCGTATCTCAATTCTTCCCGATTCGCCATACGTATCTATTTTCAATTGATATCTAAAACACGATACCGCGTTCCTGCCTTATGTATCAAAAAGGGACCAAGTTGTTAAACTATGGTAGCAATGTGAAAGGGGCGGCTATCATCATTCGGTTAAACTCTTTATATTGTATATTGGCAATTTACCTTTTGTTTGCCGCAGATAATGTGGTGTTTGCGGAAATACCTACAGATTCTACTGTGACTTCTACTGTTGAATTTCGTGTGTTAGGTCCTGGCGTCATGGTCCCAAACACGCGAATACTAATCGTTGACAACAAGGGGCATTTAATAAGTTCAGGACTAACTGATAAGAATGGAATTTGGAAAGTCCTATTGACTGTTGACATTGATCCACGGTTTTCTATGGTCGAGAAAATGGGGACGGTAACAGCAATAAGCATTGCGAATGGATATAAAGAAGACATTATTTTCGATGTTCCTGTAAGAAAGGATGCTGTTCAAATTGTATCGCTAAGCCCTCTGGTTAAAAATACACGAAATGAGCCCACGTATTCACTAGGCATGCTGCATCGACTTACTGTGTTTCCTTTGATAGACATCTATGCAAAACAGGAAGGGCTTGCAAGAGAAAATTCAATTGAAGGTGACCTAGATTCACCACATTGGAGTCCAAACATTGTAAACCCGTAAAGAATAAATCCTACCCTTATACACAAGGTACCGCCGACAAGTGCCGGAAAAGCAAAGATATCGAATTCTGGAAGAGCCTTTGAATTTGCCGGCCCTCGGCATTTGGACCGGCCCCCGCTGTGAAAAGCTGCATATCTGTACAAGCCGGTTTTTCAAGGTGTGATTCCATTCGGCTTGCGAACGGAACCAGCTACAGATTTTTGCCAAAGAGATCAGGGCGGCGAATACCAGCAGATTTTTCGTCTACTGCCGGGGACGGAGCTGGACCAGGTACATCTGGCGTTTGTAACGCCTAGTTGCGGCACATTCATGGACGACCTCTTTCTCTGCTTCTAAAAAAAGGACCACTCAATACCTGAGTGGCCGCATGGGAAGAGGAATCACACATGAAAAACAAGAAGTTACATTCTTAACGAATACGACTGCACAATAGTTGCGGAAAATGAAGAAAACACGAAAATCGCCCTAATGATCTCCCCACTGTCGCTGGGGCAAATGCTGCAACCTGCCTATTTTGCTGCGGATGAAATGACAAAAGCTTCAGGATTTTTTCGTTCTATTCTATCATTTGCCTCAACTAGAAACATTGGTAAAATGGCGGTGTCTTTGAAAGACAACATTTGATTTGCGAGAAGGAGGAACATGAATGAAGAGGATCTTACCGGTATCACTTGCGGCAGCACTGATTTTCTCAGCGGTTCCCTCAGCATTTGCCGAAACCAATGTCAACGTTGACGGGAATACCTCATTAGACGGCAACGGGCAAGGCGACAGTTACTCCGAATCAGAAACAATGGACGATTCGACATCAGACCAAACATCGGATCCAACATTCGACACGACATCCGATCCAACGTCAGATCCAACATCCGACACGGCAACCGACCCGACGTCAGATCCAACATCCGACACGGCAACTGACCCGACGTCAGATCCAACATCCGACATGAATAACGAATCTTCGCCGGAAGCGGAAACCGATGCCCCGGCCGAGGAGAATACTGCCCCGGATGCGGCAGATCAGCCCGCTGACGATCAGGGTGACGAGGACTCCGCAAAAACGGCGGAACAACTGTCCGAACTACGTGAGCAGCTAAAAAACGCGCCGGAAGTGACAGAAGAGGTGGAAGCCGCCTATGACCAATTGGTCACCGATCTCACCGATGCGTCTGATCTTCCCCAAGCAATTGAAGTTCAAAAAGAACTGCTCGAGCGAACCTACCAGCCTGGTGAGCATGAGCAGTTCACGAGATTGGGCGACCTGTTCACCCAGGCCGAAGTGCTGGGCGTAAAGGCGTTCGTTAACGGCCAAGATCAACAAATGGACCAGGCTCCGTATATTCAGGATGGGAGGACGCTGGTGACCGAGCAGACGATCACAGCGGCATTGAAAGCAGAGGTAAACCGGGATGTCACCGGTTTGGTGACGATTACCCGCGACAACAAGACGATCACCCTGTATCTTGACAAAAAAGAGGCTGCAATAGGTGAAGAGACGGTAGCGCTGGAGACTGCGCCAACGATTCAAAACGGAGTGCTCTATTTGCCGCTTCGCTTCATCTGTGAACAGCTGGGCGCAAACGTCGACTGGCAGCAAGCCGGACAGATCATCATCATTGACGATCAACGGGCCGACATACCTGCACCGCCAACCGTAGAATTCGGACAATCCGGTGCCGAAACAGCAGATCCGAGCGCTCCGGAACAGAATGACTCTGCCGATACCGACAACTCTGACGAAGCTTCGGCACAAGACTAAGATCCTGGCGTCTATACGAAAAAGGGTTGAGAAGGCAGCTTCTTAACCCTTTTCCTCCATCCCTATGGCAATTTGGTCAACTCCGCTAACGGTTCGTTCATCAGGTACTTGACGATCTCCTTTTGCTCTGACTCGTCTTCTTGTGCCGTAAACGTCACTTGGTAGCATACATCGTTTTCCTTCCAGAGATAACTCACCAAATCCGCTTCATTCGGACCACTGAGCGATCCATCGATTTTATATTTGGCCGTTTTGACCACTTCCTTGCCGCCTATATCCAATGGCTTGGCTTCGACGACATTTTTCTCACCGTCGATCTGATAGTAAGCGATATGTCCGGTCTTTTTGATATTCTCATAGAGGTTGTTATTCTTGATTTGCTGAAATGTTACTCCCGGCTTGTTCCCATCCGTTCCTCGATACGCAATGCAGAGCACCCTGGTCTTTTTATCTGCCTCATCATCCGGATAACTGAAATTAATCTTCTGGGTTTCATAGGCGTGCTTGGCTTGAAGGGACCCAGGCAGCTGCAAAGGGAATTTGGGAGCAAACCCGACAGATTCCGGCACTTTCCGCACATCTCCCGTATCGTAAATGTCTTCTATCAACAGATCATGGTTTACATATCGCCTGTACATGTCTTGATCGGGATACTTCATCGAGGCGATCAATGTCACCAGTTCCTGATCCGTCAACGCGTAGCCGTCAATTTGATACTGAATCCCCTGATCCTGCCAGATATAATACAGTTTGTCCCGATTTTTAGCCTGCACGGTTACTTTTAAAGCTTCCTTCCCTTTGACATTGACGGTCTCCTTCTTGATCCTGCTTTCTTCTCCCTGGGTTCTCTCTGCTATTTCAATAGCCGCATAGGCCGCTTCCACCCCGGCTCCTTCCGCGCTTGCGGAGATCGCAAAGGATCCATAATAGGCATTTTCTTTTCGCTTTTCAAAATATAGCCTCGCTTTGCCCCGTTTGCCGTCTGCTGTTGATATCAATTCGCCTTGTTGAAATCGGTATCCGTCAGGAAGTGCCGCCGGAACCATAAAAGCAAAATCGGAAATCTCTGCAGTCTTTTCCAAATTGCCGTAGGCCCGATTCGGTGACTCAAACAAAACCCGATCATCTGCTGCTTTCACAGAACCTGCAGAACCTGCCAATATCGGCTCGCCGGCATTGGTTAGAGTTACAGCCCCCAGTATTCCCACACATAGGACGGCAACCGCAGATAGTTTATACGATCCCTTTTTAAACGATTTGATCATGCAAATTCTCCTCATCATCTCATTTTGATTGCTCGCTCCATTAAAAGACACCAGGTTCGGCTGATTGCGCTCCGAAGCGAAGCGCTTCAGGCATTCAACGATCGTCAGTCCGTAGGGGATGGTCTCCGCTTCACCGAGAACCTCTAACGCACAGGCATCACAGGCGAGCTCTCTGTCCGCTTTCATCTGTCTGACCGCGATCCACACCAGTGGATTCATCCAGTGGACCGCCAGTACAAAACTTCCGACCGCATTCCAGGCGATATCCTTTCGCTTCAAGTGCGCCAGCTCATGTGAGAAGATATGGGTGAGTGAAGAAGTACCCAGCTCTTTGCTCATCTTTTCGGGAAGATAGACCCACGGGTGAAACAGCCCTGAAATATATGGGCTTTCAAGGCGGTTTCCCGTATACACGGGGATCGGTTTTTCGATGCCGAACTTCTTCAGACAATCAGCCATGACAGCCCTGATCCGAGGATCTGTTGCCAACCGGAACGTTACGCGCTGCTGCCTTATTTTTATCAGATAAGCGGTGTAGTACCAAATAAAGGAAACCACTCCTGCAAGCCATACAACCGAAGCGATTTGCAAGGCGACGGGATACGTTTGTGTAAAAATCGATACCCCATCTTGAGTCTCCTGCAGCGATAGGCCTGTCGGAATGCGCTGATTTTCCAGAAGCATCTGATTTATCGAGCTCTGTTGAGGGATCTGATCTTGTCCGACCTTAGCTAGTGACTGGAGATACTGGTTATCTGTAAAAGGATTCATCCAGGCAACCGCTTGTTTGAGCTCTGAACCCAATTGCAGCAGATGAAAGACGCTGACCGGGCTGTCCGGAAAAACCGGCACCAACAGGCGCACCAGCACGATCAGCCATAAAACATGCAGCATGTGAGCACTTATGTAACGGCGAAACAGCTTCTTCAAGGCGATCACCAACAGTACGACGACACTCGCCGCTGCTGTGGAATCCAAAAACCATAGAAAAATACTGCATAGACTATCCATGTTTCACCCTCTTTAACATGACTTTGGCGGCTGGCTACTCCATGCGCGCTGTTTTGGTTTTATCCTGCTTCTCCGTCAGAATCTTTTGCAGGTGTTCGATCTCTTTTTCGGATAGTTCGGCATCCTCCAGAAAGTTGGTTACCATCATATGCGCCGCCCCGCCAAACACCCTTTTGAGAAAGGATCGGCTCTCCGATTTTACACATTCCTTTTCAGATACCAACGGGTAGTAATGGTAACTCCTGCCCTCTTTCTCGAAACTGATGGCCCCTTTTTTCAAAAGCCGGGTGACGAAGGTGCGAACGGTTTGCTCGCTCCAATCGATCCCCTCCGGCAATTGGAGCGCAATTTGCTCAGCAGTGATCGGGGCGTCGTTCCTCCAGATTATTTTCATGATTTCCCACTCGGATTCTGATATTTTTGGCGTGCCGGACATCTGCTAACCTCCAACTTTTTCAGATTTACATTTGTAAACCAAAGCTATGGCTTAAATATTACACTTGTAGATCAAAATTTGTCAACGGTCTATGTAAAATATCGCACGAGAGTACATTAATAAGACAGAAGTATTTTCTATTCTCGATTTCCTTTGTCGCTTTAGGCTGATTTCAGTAAGGTGAAAAATTGAAAGGATTGACGCAAGAGCAACTTGCGGATTTGGCCGGAACGAGCTTTTCCTATCTCGGGAAAATTGAACGTGGCTGCAGTTTAGCTACCTTACTTTCCGACAGTGTTTTTAAAGACGTGGAAATGACTGAACCAGTATTAGAAGCTGCCGCTATACTTCTCCGCTTCATCTTCCCAACCGAACAAAAAAAACTGCCGGTATAGACATACGTCCATACCAGCAGTGCTTTCGTTTTCAATTGCAAACTGAATTACAGCTTTTTTCCGCCACCGCTTTTTCTTTGCAGACACCTTCCGTTCTTCATCTCGATATTTTCTACCATTTTTCACTAGGAATATAGTTACTGTACAAACATATCATCGTCTGCTAATAAATAGTATAAGCCATCCAAATGTTTATAAGCAGACGTATTGCACGGAAAAAAATAAAAAGGAGCTGGATAACGTGGGTTCAAAAGGAGACAAACAAAGCTGTTTTCGAACGTTTTTCCTTTCGACGGTGATAGTTGTCTTGTTGGGAACACACTGTTTCGGACACGCTTTTGCAGCCGATGAGGAGCTTCAGGAAAAGTGGAAAAACCGGTATATTACAGAGGAAACTCGGGAATTGGTTCAAACGGTCATCTCAGCTGCCGACGGTGGAGCGGTCGTCTGGGCAAACCAAACGGATTACCAATGGAACTCCATGCCCGCCACGCTTTTGAAAGCTGATGCAGACGGCCAAAAGGTATGGACAACGACAGTGCCCCAAGGTTTTTGGATTTCAAATGTCAAGCGGGCAAAAGAAGGCGGGTACCTGATCATGGGAGCGCTAGAGTCTAAACCGGAAAAGCTTCAGTTGATTAAACTGACGGAAGCGGGCAAAATGGAGTGGACAAAAGCGATTTCAGTAGAAGGCGGGGCGATGACTGAAAACCGCTTGTTCAATTACAAGGATTTCGCCCAAACCATTGACGGCGGATTCGTAGTAGTGGGGCGAAAATTTACTGACGGTTGCTGCCAAGGTGGTGACCCAACAACCGTCTATATCGTGAAAATCAGTCAATCAGGAACAATCGAATGGGACAAGCAGTTGGGTAAACCAGCCTATAACACCGGCGAACGTGTATTTGTTACGGATCGTGGAGATGTTTATATTCAAGGCCTTCTTTCCTATGGGGATGCCTATCTTTACATGGCGAAATTGAATAAGAAAGGCAAGGTGATTTGGGAAAACACTTACAGCGGAACGGGAACGGTCTACTCGATTAATTCCACCAGTGACGATGGTGTTGTCATAACAGGAAACACCAACCGTACCAGACCTTACCCTGTGTTCGACGACATATTTGCTTTAAAAATAGATTCGAAAGGTGACTTGGAGTGGCAAAAGCGTTACGGTGAAGAAAAAAGGGGAGAAGTCGGCGTTTCCCTCTCTGAGACGGATAACGGGAGCTATATGCTGATTGGACGGATACAGACTGAAACGAATGATGCCAGTTATTGGTCTTTTATGAAACTAGACCACTCCGGCAACATGCTTTGGGATAAACCGTTAGAATTCCCTAATGTGAGAAGTGTTTTTGCCGCTCCCACGGAAAATGGTGACTATCTTCTGCTTGGTGAATACTGGGAAAGAAACAGTATTGGCATGGCTGACAAACGGGATATCCACCTGGTGAAATTCGGCAAGTCAAAAGCCGTTCTCTCTCTTGTGGCAAGTAAGCACGAAATAAAGCTGTCCAAGGACGAAACCAGGCAGCTTGAATTACAGGCAACCTATGACGACGGCACTCACGAAACTGTCACGGACAAAGTCAACTGGAGTTCATCTGACGAACTGATTGCCGTCGTGGATGACAATGGGCAAGTAACCGGTAAACAAAAAGGGAAAGCAATCATTACCGCAACCTACCAAGGAAAAAGCGCAGCTTTCTCGGTCAAAGTGTCTAAATAACCGTATAATAACAACAAGTAACCATCATCTGCCTTGCTATTCCCATGAGTCAAGAAAGATAGCCTTGCTTGGATAAATTCATGCCCGCCATTTCATTCACCATCTATCTGAACTAGCACAACAGAACAATTAGATATAGATCCCGCTCTCTGGTCTCAGTACGCAAAACGGCCTGAAACAAGACGTGAACAAAATTCTTCGACTAGCAGCATTGATCAAACAGGGTACCGTTATCGCCTCTCTTATGTTAAGAAAATTAGGGAGCTATCCACGCCAGAACGGGCTGGCTGTGGCACTTCGGGAATTAGGACGTATCGAACGTGGCGCATTCAGACCGCTACGTTCAGATAATAACCATTAATAAGAAAACCCGGAGCGAAGCTCCGGGCCTTTTTCTTTTTTGACGCCTGTGAGATCTTCAATCATCCTTTCCAAACTATGCCTAGAAAGATCGCAAACACCAAATGCCACTGTAAGTTGTCCACCTTTTAGGCAGACTTCTCCCTTGTATTCATAGTAACATTCGCATTTTGGACAGACCATAGGATCCTTGCCAGTGTGGAAATCAGTTTTTCTCTCCAATTCCTACACAGTTTCGCTTTCATGTACAAAAGTATCCAAATGCTTATATTCATCGAAGAAAATTCGTTTAAGAATATTCGTCTCCATAACCTAACATTACCTCAAAACAAAAAATGGGGAAGCCCTAAGGAATCCCCAAAACTTATAAATTCTTATCTGTTGTAAAAAAAGGCTGAGAAGACAGCTTCTCAACCCTTTAGCGTTTGAATCACTTTGTCAACGAGCCCATAGGACTTTGCTTCCTCCGCCGACATGTAGTAGTCCCGTTCAAAATCCTGCAAAACCTTATCCATCGGCTGCCCTGAGCTCTCTGATATGATCTTCGCCAGCATCTCCCGGGTTTTTATGATGCGTTCGGCCTGTATCTTTATATCGGAGGCCTGGCCTTGCGCTCCGCCCCAAGGCTGGTGAATCATGACCTCGGCATTGGGCAGGGCATAACGCTTGCCCGCCGCGCCCGCTGTCAGCAGAACTGCTCCCGCGGAAGCGGCCATGCCGACACAGATCGTCGAGACATCCGGCTTGATGTGCCGCATCGTATCGTAGATCGCCATCCCTGCCGTGGTCGATCCACCCGGGGAATTGATGTAGAGATGGATGTCCTTTTCCGGATCTTCCGAGGCTAAAAACAGCAGTTGGGCTACCACGGCATTGGCTACGTTGTCATCGATGGCACTGCCGAGAAAGATAATCCGATCCTTTAACAATCGGGAGTAAATATCGTAGGAACGCTCTCCAAGACTAGTCTGCTCCACGACAATTGGCGTGATATTCATCGAACACCCTCCTTCGTTTTTTTGCTGCGCATCCATTATGCTGCACAGGCGCGGATTCCGCCTCCGGCACCAGCTGCGGCGCCAAATCCCGAAGATACCTGAGTCAGCTTCACCGGCTGCTCGTCTGAGTGGCTTCCAACCTCCCAGACTCTCACTGTCGCCTCCTGCTCAAAACGCTGAGGCGCGGCCTGCTCGCGAAAAGGAATCACCTTGCCGTTTGCATCATCTGCGGCGGGCAGACTCTTTTGCCGCTCCTGCTTTGTCGATTCCCAGAGCACGATAGAAGTGTATGCTGCCGTATGTTTGCGTGCAACTTGTTTTTGACTCATTTAATCCTCACCCCGTTTTGGTTCTGGATAGACGGCCAGCACAGCGCTGTACGCCTCTGCTCCCGCTTGCTTGGACTGGTACTTTTTCACCAACTGCTTGACCAGTGCAACATATTCCTCGACAAATGCCTGCCTTTGATTTTCATCGCCCAGGTGCAGCACCGTCTGGAGACTGGCGCTGGGAACTTCCTCCTGTTCGTCGACGCACTCCATCAGATACAGGGCATCCTGTTTTAACCGTTCCGATGTCGTGATCAGATGCGCCAGAGAACTGTTATCCTTTGCACGCTGCATCGTCTCCTGACTCCAACCGAGCGACTCGGACAGAATGAACGTTTTCGCGATGGCTTGATAGAGCACCTCGACCAAATTCCTCACCTGACGCGAACCCACCCTGCGGACCAACCCGACCTTCTCCAAGGCTTTCAAATGGTAGTTGACCCGCTGCGGCGTCTCCTTGATGCTTCGGGCCACTTCTGCAGCCGATGCGGGAGCTGTCAAGCTGCTGAGAATCTCGGCGCGGAGCGGATTTAACAGCGCAACTGCCTGTTCCGGTGATTCGACGATATACGTTTCACGCAATTCCTGTGTCAACTGACCACCTCATAATACATTATGCTAACGTAAAAACATTTTATTACGTAATATCATTGTTGTCAAATCCCAAAAAAGATGACTCATCCGATGGGCGTTCAAAAAATATTCGGCTGCCCAAAAAGGAATTTTGCCGTTGAACTTCAGGGAGCGGACAGGAATGAACGAATGTCGCAACGAATAAGAATAGGAGTTCACGTTCACATACTTTCAGCCTAATTCTTTAGCTACAGGAGGTTGGGTTTTATGTCAACGGCATCAACATTCCCTCTAGAAATACCTGAATATTACAACTTCGCGGAGCAGGTGGACAATTACGCCGCCGAGCACCCGGACAAACAAGCGCTGGTAGTCGTAAACGAGTCGGGAGAATCCGCTTCCCTGACCTACCGGGAACTGGCTTGCTACGCCAACCGGGTCGTCAATGTTTGCGCTGTTCTGGGCATCGAACGCGGGGACAAAGTGATCGTCCTGGTGCCGCGCGGGGTCGAATCCTACGGCATTTATCTGGGGCTGATCAAGCTGGGTGCTGTCGTCATGCCGGGATCAGAAATGCTGCGGAGCAAGGACATCGAGTATCGGGCCAAACACTCCGGTGCGAAGGCAGTGATCGCTTTTTCCGGTATTTCCCAGGAAGTAGACAGGATTCGCCCACTGTGTCCATCTATCCAGCATTATGTCTTGATCGGCGAGCAAAAGCCGGGCTGGTTGGCATTTGACGAGCTGCTGGCCGATGTATCCGATGAAGCCCCTGCGGCCAAAACACGCTCCGATGAATTGGCCTTTCTCTCCTACACCTCAGGCACCACCGGTGGACCAAAAGGCGTCATGCACGTCCACGGCTGGCCCTATGCCCACCTCGCCGTAGCGGCAACGCAATGGCTCGACGTTCGCGAAGACGACCTCGTCTGGGCGACTGCAGGGCCGGGCTGGGCCAAGTGGGTATGGAGCCCGTTTGTCTCCGTGCTGGGAAGGGGGGCTACAGCATTTGTTTACAAGGGCAGATTTGTCCCTGAAAAGTACTTCGAATTACTGCAGAACTATTCCATCTCCGTGCTCTGTGCCACACCGACGGAGTATCGGCTGATGGCCAAAGTGCCAGACATCGAATCATACCGGCTGCCTGCGCTGCGCTCGGCATGCTCTGCCGGGGAGCCGCTCAACCGGGAAGTCATCGACACCTTCAGGAGAGTATTCGGCATCACCGTCCGCGACGGTTACGGCCAGACGGAAAACACCCTTATGATCGGCACGTTTGTCGGCATGGAACCGCGCCCCGGATCCATGGGCCGGCCCTCCCCGCTGGTGAAGGCCGCCATTATCGACGAGCAAGGGGCAGAGCTTCCCATCGGACAGGTAGGGGATATCGCCATCGACAAGAGCATGGTCGCCCTGTTTAAAGGATATCTGAACGACCCTGAACGGACGGCGCGCGCTTTTCGCGGAGACTGGTATGTAACCGGCGACCAGGGGCGGATGGATGAGGACGGCTACATCTGGTTTGAAGGGCGTTCCGACGACATCATCATCTCCGCGGGCTACACGATCGGCCCATTCGAGGTGGAAGACGCCCTGGTCAAACACCCGTCTGTTGCCGAATGCGCCGTGGTGGCCAGTCCCGACCCGGACCGGGGCCATATCGTCAAAGCGTTTGTCGTTTTGAAAAAGGGCTGCGAGCCATCCGAGCAGTTGGTCGTTGAGCTGCAGGAGCACACCAAACAGCTTACCGCGCCATACAAGTATCCGCGCCAGATCGAGTTCGTCAGCGACCTGCCGAAAACCACTTCAGGCAAAATTCGCCGTATTGAACTGCGCCAGCAGGAACAGAAGTGATTTCCGGGACAATTCAGCAAGCATTGGATTTGACGAATCAGTACCGTGGCAGACAGCGCCTGCCGGTGGATCGAGCAGGTAGCTTCTAATATGGGTCCCAATTATACGCATTATGCAAACAAGCGTCCGAAAGTCCAAATTCGGGCGTTTTTTGCCGTTATAAACGATTATGGTCTAAACGGCAAGGTATAATTGTCCTTCCCAAGTAGACAAACCAGCAAAATTGTTCTGCAACTAAATGTCTGTAAAAAAATCCCCTTCAAAAGTAACTTAAAGGGGATTGAACTGTTGGATTTAGTTGTTTCTTCAAATATTGAAAAATTGGCTGGCACAGAGGGCCTATCTGTTCCTTAACGCAAAGCCGCGTTCCGTTCTTACTGCACCTTGTTGGTCAAGTGTCCTATGCCCTCGATTTCGATCTCGATCACGTCACCCGACTGCATCGGCCCAACCCCTGACGGCGTTCCCGTCAAAATGACATCTCCCGGCTCCAAAGTCATAACGTGGGAGACGAATTCAAAAATCTGCTCTACGGAAAAAATCATGTCGTTGGTATTGGACGACTGTTTTACCACCCCATTCTGACGTAATGAGATGTTCAGGTTGTTGGGATCAATATCGGTTTCCACCCAAGGTCCGAGCGGTTTATACGTGTCAAACGACTTGGCCCGGGTAAACTGACCGTCTTTTCGCTGCAAGTCCCGATTGGATACGTCATTGGCGCAGGTATATCCGAGGATGTACTGCTTGGCCTCCGCCGCTGTGCGATTTTTTGCCTGCTTTTTGATAATAAAGGCAATCTCTGCCTCAAAGTCAATGCGTTGCTCACTGCTGTCGAGCACGATGCTCTCGCCGTCGCCGATGATGGCCGCCGTAGAACACATGAAGATCATTGGCTCTTCCGGTATCTGCGCATTTGATTCTTTGGCGTGCAGAGCGTAGTTTAAGCCAACGCAAATCAGTTTGCGCGGCTCCACTGGAGGCAGCAGCTTTACTGCGTGCAATGGCAGCTTCTCGGACGAGACCTCGAACTCTCCGTAGATGCTGCCCGACACGGGAGAAATCGTCTCTGCCTCGACTACCCCATACTGACGGCTTCCCTGATATTCATACCTGGCTATTTTCATCTTGAATACCTATTCCTTTCGCTTCGCTCCAGGCACAAAACGAAAAATCTGTGCTTGGAGCGGACTTTTTATAATTTAAATTAGTGTGACTTGTAAACTCAGCGGAAAAAGGGGGTGAGTGCCTCATAACTTTGTCTCATTGACTGTACAGCATCCTCCTGTTGAAAACTCTCTACCGTGACATACCGCTCAAAGCCGACGCTATGCAAGGCTTGGAAGACAGGCACGATATCATAAGTACCCAATCCGACCGGCAAGCGGTCAGAATCGCAGATGTGGAAGTGCCAGAAGTAGGGTTTCGCCTCACGCATCGATTCGGCCGGCTCCTCCTGCTCAACTTGCATGTGCACCAAATCGAGCATGATGCCGACGTTTGGCAAATTGATCTCGCTGATAAATTGCAAGGTTTCCGGCGTATTGAGCAGGCAGTTGGCGTATTGCCGGTTGACTGGTTCGATCACAATCGGCACCGCCGGGTAGCGTTGTGCGCACTGGACGATTGCCGTTCGCATCCAGTCCAGCGTTTGCGTCGACGGTACTTCCGGTGTAAACCGGCCGCGCAACCGGCCGACGTTGACCATCGCTCCAAACTGCTCTGCCAATTCCATACAGGCAATCATCCGGTCAATCGCTTCCTGGCGAATCTGCGCATTCGGATCAGCGAAAGAGACCTGATCTTCACCGTATACCTCACCTGTACAGATAGCTGGTACGTCAAGTCCGATGTCGGCAACCAGTCGGACAAGCCGGGACTGGTCAAACTGGCGCGGATCGCGGACCAGTAATTCTACCCCTGTGTAACCGCAATCCTTGATTCGCTGCAGGGTAGCTGACATCTCTCCCTGAATGGCGGTTACATGTGAATGGGTGACGTCAGGGGTGGCATACATATAGGCGAGCTTCATGAGAGAAACCTCCTGTCGTTCATTTCCAGCAGTTGGTTGTGAATCACCTCTTTTTTCACCACACTGACGTTAGGGATAGCGAACTCCTGGATTTTGTAGTACTCGGCCTTCGCCTCTTTGCCGTTGGCCACGTCCAGCACCAGCTCGACAATCTCCTGTCCCACCTGTTTCAATGTCTTTTTGCCCTCAATCACATCGCCAGCACTCATGTCGATATCTTCGCGCAAATTGTGATACGTCCGGTTGTTTGAGCTGATTTTCAAAACTGGTGCAATACATGAGCCGGTTGGCGTTCCTTTACCTGTCGTAAACAGCACCATGTGGGCCCCACCAGCCACCTTGCCGGTGACAGAGGCGATATCAAATCCAGGCGTATCCATAATGACGACACCCTTTTCACTTGGCTTTTCCCCGTACTTGACGATCTGTACAATCGGCTTCGTCCCTGCCTTGTAGATACAGCCAAGCGACTTTTCTTCGATCGTCGTCAGACCGCCTGCGACATTGCCCGGGGCGATAAAGATCCCGCTGTCGTCTTCGGTAGTCAGTGACAGTTCAATTTCGTACTTTTTAATCAGCGTCAGCAACTGCTCGCGAATCTGCTCGTTGCTTGCCCGCCGAGCCAAGACGTTTTCCGCCCCGACCATCTCTGTCACCTCGGACAGCACGACAGTTCCGCCCATCGAGACAAGCAGGTCAGCCGCTTCACCGACTGCCGGATTGGCTGACAATCCGGAAAATGCGTCTGACGAACCACATTCCAAGGCAATGATCAATTCGGACAAGTCCCCTTCATCGACCGGTTCTTTCGCCAGGTTTGCTTGCAGCGACCGCACCTTGCTGATGCCAAGACTGGTAGTCGTCCGCGATCCCCCTTCTTTTTGCACAATCAGCATTTCGACCGGCTTGCCGCTGGCGGCAATACCGCTCGCCACCTTTTCGGCCGAGGCCGTCTCACAGCCTAAGCTGATCACCAATACGGCCCCGACATTGGGATGCTTTCCATGTCCGATAAACGTCTCCTCGGTAATAGAGTTTTCCTCTGCGTCAAAGGTACAGCCATATGGATGCAAAAACGTAACCGCACCAGTCTGATTGGCAATCTCCATCGCCACCCGGTTGACACACGACACGGTCGGGATAAGCAAAACATGGTTGCGGATGCCGATTTGTCCGTCCTGTCGCCGATAACCTTTAAATTTCATCGTCATTCACCTCGCTCGTTCATGTCGGAGAACCGTCTTGCTTTTATGCCCCAGCAGTTGTGTACGTGAACCCACTGCCCTGGCAAAATCTCCTTAGTGGCAATTCCGATCACTTCACCGTATTTGTAAATCTCCGTATGAGCGTCTATTTTGGTTATTGCTGTTTTGTGACCGACAGGAATCCTCTCTTGAACCTGTAGTGTCGTGCCGGTTGTGACCCCGGTGATGATCACCTCGTCCCCAGGGTACAGATCGTCAGTGGCTGTAGCTACCTGATCGATCTCTTTAATTTGAATCGCTGTTTTTGCCAACGTAAATCCCTCCTTTTTCAAGTAGATCAGTCATTACTTCGTTTGCGTGCCATTAATGAAACAGACTGGGCAGGAACGTTGACAGCGGCGGAAAGGCAATAGTCAAGGCCAGGACAGCGATCATCGCCAGCAAAAACGGAATGACTGCAATTGAGGCTTCAGAGAACTTCACCTCGGCAATTCGCGACGCGGTCATTAACGTCACACCCAGCGGTGGTGTGTTTGCCCCAATGCACAAGTTGACCACAAACATTACCCCGAAGTAAATCGGGTCGATCCCATACTGTTGAACAACCGGCATTAAAATCGGAATCAGGATGATAATCAGCGCGTTGCTTTCCATAAATGTGCCCAGCAGCAACAGCAGCAGGTTCAACAGAATCAAAAACACCCATGCATTAGGAGCAATGTTGACAAAAAACTCAGTCAGAAACTGGGGAATACGCTGGGTCGTAACAATCCAGGCAAACAGGCTGGAGATGGCGACGATCAATTGTACCGGTACGGAGATCCGAATCACCTGCATGACAATCTCCGCAATCTGGCCAATCCGAACTTCCTTATAGACGAAGGCCGACAGGATAAAGGCGTAAACCACGGCCAGTACGGCCGCTTCGGTCACTGTGACGATCCCCCCAAGAATCCCGCCTAGGATGATTACAGGGAGCATCAGCGGCGGCAACGCATCCAGGAATGACAGCACCAGTTCCTTAAGCGAGGCCCGGTCGCCTTTGCCGTAGCCGTTTCGTTTGCTTATGATAATCGAGATGACGATCAACGCTAGTGCCATCAGCACCCCCGGGATCAAGCCACCAATCAGTAAACCGCCAATCGAGATGTTCCCGGTTGCTCCCAAGATGACCATCGTCAAACTTGGCGGAATCAGCGAGGCCAAGATGCCGCAGCAGCCCTGCAGCGCAGCGGCGAACTTGGCCGAGTACTGTTTGGCTTTCATCGCCGGGATCATAATTGAACCAATTGCCGCAGTATCGCCGATAGCCGAGCCAGACAACGCCCCGAACAGCGTACTGCCGACGACGGTAACCGAGGCCAGCCCACCGGACACGTGACCAATCAACGCGTTGGCAAACCGCATCAGCCTTTGGGTAATACCGCCGTGTTCCATCAACACGCCGGCAAATACGAACATCGGCAATGCTAGAAACGAGAAGCTATTGATTCCCTGGGTAGCGCGTTGAGCGACCAGTGCGATGCTAAGATCATTGGCGACGAGGAATAACAGACATGACAGACCAATCGCGAAGGCAATCGGGATGTTAAACAAGATAAACAAAAACAAGCTGCCAAACAGCAGAAGACTCATCATGATTTATTCCCCCTTGCTTGCCACAGCGCTTGCACGGAAGTGTACATCTGCCCAAGCGACACAAGGGCAAGCAACAGACCGCCGACCATAATTCCCGCGTATTGCCAAGCGACGGAAATTTTCATCCCCGATGTCGTTGAACCCAGGGAAGTATTGACGATCAGAACACCGCCGTATGTCACCGTACAATTAAAGATAAATATGAATGCGGACCCTACCAACCTGACGTACTCCTGCCCCCGTTCAGGAAACCGCTCCACCAGCACGTCTATGCCGATGTGCTCCTGACGCTCCAACACCAGCACCGATCCCAGGAAGGTAATCCAGATCAGCAACAATAAAGATAGTTCCTCGGACCATACCAGCGGATAGTGTAAAAAATAACGGGAGATAACTTGTGCGAATATAACCAAGGTCATGGTCAGCAACATCGCCGTAAGCAACCATTTTAATAATCGTTGACAGAACTGTCTGATCAATCTCACTGATTCTCCCCCTCTAACCTGATAACAACGTGGCTTCACCAAGCCATCAGCCGGGGGAAGCCGTCGTCGTTGCGCTGCTTGGCAACGCAGTTGCTATTTAGAATATTGGCGCACGATGTCGATTAAATCTTTTCCGAACACGGATTCATACTTGGTCCAGACCGGCTGTACTTTTTCCCGGAACTCCTTGACGTCAGGTCTGGTTATCTTCATCCCGGCTTGCTCCAATTCGGCCAGCAGTTTTTCATCATCCTGGCGGATCATCTCCCGCTCTTTCTCTTTCCAAATCGCCGCTTTTTCCATAATCACTTTTTGGTAGTCCTCAGGAATCTGTCCCCATTTTTTGTCAGATATAGCCAGTACGGCTGAACCCCAGATATGGCCGGTCAGCGCCAGATGGCTTTGCACTTCCTGGAACTTGGAGGAATAAATCGTCGACAGCGGATTTTCCTGTCCGTCTACGATTCCTTGCTGCAACGAGGTGAACACTTCTGACAGCGGCATCGGCGTTGGCAAGGTGCCTAATTCCTTAAAAGTATCGATGCGCAGATCAGCATCAGGAACACGCAATTTCAATCCTTTCAAATCTTCTGATTTTTCTATCGGATTTTTCGAGTTGGTAATGTGCCGATAACCGCTCTCCCACCAGCTTAGCGCAAACAGCCCTTTTTCTTTCATCACTTCACCCAGTGCTTCTCCGAGTTTGCCGTCAACTGCCGCATATGCTTGCTCCCGTGTCGGCCAAGCGTACGGCAATTCTTCCACGATCATCCGCTTGTCCAGCGTCTGCAGTGCACCTGTACCGAACAGCCCCATTTCAATCGTGCCTAGCTGCATACCCTCGGCAACTTCCCGGTCACCACCTAATTGCGAGCTAGGGAATACTTGAATTTCCACCATTCCGTTCGTCGCTTCGGCGACATCTTTGGCCATTCCTTCTAGGGACTTTTGCCACGCGTGGTCGGCGGAGAAGACATGTCCAACCTTGAGAATGATTTTCTTGCCTGCTTCTGTCGAGCTGGCATTGGCCGAATTGCCCCCGGCTGCTGGTTGCGACGAGTTGGAGCAGCCGATCAAGGCGGCCGCCAAAACGAAGTGGAAGAGTAGTGCGGCCATTCGTGCAATACGTTTGTTCATGTTATATCCCCCTTGTTGTCTGTCTACTTTAAATAGCGTTTGGCAATCTCCACATACAAGTGAACTGCTTGCAGATAAGTATCTACTTCTACGTATTCATTGGTTTGATGGGCCAGTTCCGGTTTTCCCGGGCCGATAATGATGATCTCACCGTCCCCATATTGCGAGAACACAGACGCATCCGTAAAGTAATTTGCCCCCCGCTCCGCAACATTTGAAATCCCGTGGTCGGCCAGTGAGGCTTTGGCGACGTTGACCAACTCTGCATCACCAGACGTCATCACCGGCGGCAAATCGAGCAACAGTTGTACATCTACTGTCATTTCCGGATAACTGCGCATGATATCGGCGGCAATCGTTTGCATTGACTGCACAATCTGCTGGTGGTCCTGGCCGGGGATCGTGCGAATGTCGATTGTCATTTCGCCGTAGTCTGGAATGACATTGGTTTTCTTCCCACTGTTGATGGTCGTCACGGTCATTGTTGGCTCCGTCAGCAGGGGATGCTGGCCGCTGTGCCAGCCAATTTGCTGCAAGCGGTTTAAAAACAGATGTAACCCTTCAATGGCATTTACCCCTTCTTTCGGCATCGACGCGTGGGCAGTCCTTCCTTTGCTCTCAATTTGAACCCACATCACTCCTTTATGTGCAGTGATGAGTTGATTGTCGGTCGGCTCGGCAATGATCATCGCATCGAAGTGGGTGAGCTGGTTCTGTTCAATCATGACCTTGGCTCCTTCACTTCCTGTCTCTTCTCCAAAGGTTGCCGCAAATACTAACTCACCTTGCCAGTCACTTACCCCCTGCGGAAAATAAATAAACGCATATAACAGGGCTAACAGGCCACTTTTCATATCGCTTGAACCGCGTCCATACAATCGGCCATCGCGAATTTCGCCGGAAAAGGCAGGATGGCTCCACGCACTGTTGCCAATTGGCACAGTGTCCAGATGCCCGCAAAAGACCAGGCACTTTCCCGGCTTCTGCCCCATCCTCCGGGCGATCAGGTTAGCTCGTCCATCCGCTTGTTCATACAGTTCACAGGAGATCTGATGGGCTTGCAGCAATTCCTGGATTTGGCGGGCCAAGCGCAGTTCATTTCCCGGCGGATTAACCGTTTCACAGCGCACTGCCGTTTGTAGCCGGGCAACAACCTTCTGCTCTACTAACCAATCTGTCAGCAATTTGTTCATAATCATCTGAATTCTCCTACTGGTTTGATTTACGGACATAATACCAGTCGCGAGGCTGTGTTTGCTATTGACCAAAGAAATAAAAGTTGTCTCACTGATTTGTACCTTACATACAATTGACCATGTATATCAAGGAAAATCCTGGCTGGTGACGAACTATTTCGAATCATGTCATTAAATTGAAAAGAGGTTGATCGGTTTTGTACATAACGATTCGTGACATCTTGTGCCTGCAGGAGTTTAAGGAAGCAACTGTATTAGCTGGCCAAGGCGGATTGGAGCGGCTGGTGACGTCCGCTACTGTATTGGATGCGCCCGATGGCGTTAAATGGTTGAAAGGCAGCGAATTTGTCCTGACCACAACCTATCCGTTACAGCATTCATTTACACAATTGGACCAGTGGGTAAACGACCTGGCCGAGCGTAATGTAGCCGGACTCGGAGTAAAGCTCAATCGCTATCTGGCGGAAATTCCCCAACACATTATTCAATTAGCCGACAAGCTCAATTTCCCAATCATTTCGCTGCCGATCGAAAAGGCATGGGTCGAGTACCTCAACCCGATTATGTCCGAAATCCTCAATCATCGTACGAATAGATTGATGCGCTCCGAGGAGGTACACAGCAGGTTTACCCAGTTATTGCTTGCCAATGCGGGACTGCCTGATTTAGCTCAATTACTGCATCATTACGTAGACAATCCGCTCAGTATCGTCATCCGGCGGGATGCTGCCATGACAAGTGTTCCGGCAGATTTTCAACCCGGATGGCCAGTACTGGTTGAACGTCTGTCTGCCGGTTCCGACGAGATGCATACGTTCGATTCCAATCATCTACTGCTGCGGGTCAGCGGGGATGAAGGCAATTTTATTGTATTGCCATTTCATAACATGGGCGATCCAGAAGGATATATCGTGATCAAAGAAGAGCGGCCGATAGATCACGAAGATGTTGACTGTCTGCTGCACGCCAAAAACGCTGTGTCGCTTAAGGTTTTGCAGATGCAGACAGAGAAGGAGAATAAGAAACGATACCACAACGATTTTCTGCTCCGGCTGATCCATCAATCGATACGGGAGAGCAATTTTCTAGAATGGCAGCAAAAAGGATGGGAATTGGGGGTTGCGTTAGGGAAGGAGTACAGACTGGTTGCGATAAAACCAAACGTGTCACATGTCGAACAGTTGCACGATACAGTTGACTTGATTCAACGCCAGTTTGACGGACAAAAAAACGTGATGATCGGACTTGATCAAAATAATCACGTGATTGTCATGCTGCCAGTAGTCCAATCGACCGAAAGTGATACACATCCCTACAATTTATCGGCGCTGGCCCACTCCTTACAAAACAGTCTGCAAAATGCTACTTCACTGGGCATTAGCCGCCAACTGAGTGTGTTTGCCTTGCCGGAAGCGTACGAGCAGGCACTTAAAGCGCTGTACCACGGAATTCGGATTGCCGGTGAAGGCCATGTTCAGTATTACGATGAAATGGGAATCTATCGCCTGTTTTCCCATCCCGCGATGCAGGATGAACTGCGCCAGTACATCAGTGAACTGCTGCTTCCGCTGTTGCGATACGATCGAAGCAACCAATCCCATCTCGTAGAGACTCTGCGGATATTCCTGGAAAATGGTGGAAACTATCGCGAAACGGCAAAAGCGCTGTATATCCACCACAACACCGTCCGCTACCGGCTGGAACTGATCCAGAAACTAACTCGCTGCGATATTCTGCAGCCCAGTATCCGCCTGCAGTACCAATTGGCCTTGTTGTTATTGCCTTTGCACAAAGATCAACTTAGCTAGCTGCAAAATAGACTTGGTCGGCCTACTCTTGCCGCCCAAAAGGATAAGCAGACTCCAAACCGTTTTTTTCTTGCGATGATTTGTAACGGTACCAGCATAAACGATTCCGAATGAAATAATTGTTTGAACTATTGATAACATTTTGGTAGAATGGTCATCAGACAAGCCGATAAGCGGACAAGTCAATCACTTAACAATGTAAAGGGGGATTTATGAGTTTGCCGGGGAAAGGTGATGTGTATGCTTGAAATTAACCGCATTCAGAAGCGAAAAGTATCCGAAGAAATCGTAGGCGAAATAAAGCGTTTAATCAGCAAGGGCGTTTTTTTGACCGATCAAAAGCTCCCTTCCGAAACGGAACTGGCACACCAGTTCGGGGTGAGCCGATCCAGTATACGTGAGGCTCTCAGTATGCTGGCTTCAGCGGAAATCATCGAAACACGGCAAGGAGAAGGTACATACGTTCGAAAGGTTCAGATTGGGGACTATATTCATCCTCTCGTTTTGTCCATGGTGACGGAAAAGGAACAAGCGCTGCATTTACTGGAGATGCGGCAAATATTTGAAATAGGCACTGTTGAAATCGCTGCTGCCAGGAGAAATGAAAACGATCTCGCCGAATTGAAGCAGACCATTTTGGAGTTGGAAATGCAGCTCAAGCTGGGAGAGTCGGGAATGGAAGCAGATTTTCACTTTCATCGGGCGATTGCGGAGGCGACGAAAAATCCGCTGCTCATACAGACGATGGAGAACCTGACGCATGTCATGAAACAGAGCCTGGAATACACGCATTCCCACAATGTAGGCAATACGGAGAGGCGCTGGCGTGTTTTGAAGGAGCATCAAGAGATTTTTGCCTGTATCGAAAAAGGAGATTCACACGGCGCCGTTGCTGCTTTGAAGGAGCATTTGGAAAATGTAAGGAACAAGCTAAAAGCTTTAGATCATTAAAATGAATGGGGGACAAGCACTTGAAAAAAATTCTGAGCACTTTTTTGATACTGGGAATGATAGCGCTTACAGGCTGTGGGGTTCCAGCAGCGAAACCGCCTGGATCATCGGAAACGTCAAATCCGCCAGCCGCCTCATCTTCAGGCGAAGCAAAGGAAATCACTGTCGCAGGAAACGGCGGCAATATCGAAAAGACGATCCGCGATGTGGTAGCGCCTAAATTTACAGAGAAGACGGGAATCAAAGTGAACTTCATTGCCGGGCTCTCCGGTGAAATCTTGTCGAAAGTGGAACTGCAGAAGAATTCGCCAGAGATCGATATCGCGATGTATGTGCCGCTCGATGTTCAACGTGCGGAGAAAAAGGGACTGACGGAATCACTGGAGGAAAGCGCCATTCCCAATATGTCAAAACTGGATGACCGCTATATCTCAGTAGACAAGGTAGGGGTGCCCATCTTTGGGTATGTCATCGCACCGGCATACAATACAAAATCATTTGAAACCAACAACATTCCCCCGATTGAATCGTGGAATGACCTGATTCGCCCCGAGTATAAAGGAAAAACAGCTTTTACAGACATAGCCAATGACTGGGGCTTCACCATTCTCTACAACCTGGCTCAGGCGAATGGCGGAAGCTTGGACAACATGGAGCCGGGGCTGGAAAAAGCAAAAGAACTGGCCGCCTACTCTGATACCTTCTACAAAAACTCGACGCAAATGGTACCTGCCGTTCAACAAGGTTCAGCCGATGTAACCGTCATGGGCAGTTACACGATCGCTCAGATAGCGGGTTCAGGCGTTCCGTTAAAAATGGTCGTTCCGAAAGAAGGAGTGCCGCTCCAAGCATTTAGCGCCACAATTGTAAAAAATGCCCCGCACAAAAAAGCAGCGGAAGAGTTCGTGAACTACCTGATCAGTGAAGAAGGACAGCAGATGATCTCGGAAGGCGGTTTCTATCCTACCATCAAAGGGTTAAAACTTCCGGAAAAATTGGAACCCTTCATCGGAATCAAAGAGAATGACCCTGTGTTTAAGCCAGACATTGCAAAGCTTTCGGAAATCCGCGCCACATGGACTGACAGATGGGCGAAGGAAGTGACGCCGCTACTTGGAAAGAAAGTGAAAAAGTAACTTGAGTGGGAGGATTGCGATGCAAACGACAATTGCAAAAGACGTAGAGATCCGCAACGCCTACAAGTCGTATGGAGCAAACGTGATTTTAAACGGAATTGATCTGGAGGTGAAGCAAGGTGAGCTCCTCACCTTGCTCGGCCCTTCGGGGTGCGGAAAAACCACTACGCTGAACGTCATTGCCGGTTTTATCGACCTCGACCAGGGGGATGTTTTTATTAAAGGGAAGAAGATGAACAAGGTTCCTCCCTACAAGCGTGACCTGGGAATGGTCTTTCAGACGTACTCTTTGTTTCCGCATATGACGGTGTATGAAAATCTGGATTTTGGCCTTTCCCTGCACAAGGTGGCAAAGTCGGAGAAAAAACAGCGCATAGAAAGAGCGCTGGAACTGGTTAAGATGGTGGGCTTGGACGGCCGCTATCCACGCGAGTTGTCTGGCGGTCAGCGGCAGCGTGTCGCTATCGCCCGCGCACTTGTCGTTCAGCCGAAGCTGCTATTGCTTGATGAGCCGCTGAGCAATCTGGATGCGAAACTGCGCCACGAGCTGCGCGCCGAGATTAAACGGCTGCAGAAAGAGATAGGGGTAACGACGATCTTTGTCACGCATGATCAAGAAGAAGCATTATCCATGTCAGATCGGATTATCGTGATGAATCAAGGGAAGATTGAACAGGCAGGGACACCTACAGAGATTTATGAACACCCGGAGTCCGAATTTGTCTTCCAATTTATAGGGAAGTCAAATTCCTTGCAAGGGAAAATCAAATCTTTGGATCAGCAAGCGGTTCAGGTGCAGTTGAAGGACGGTTCGCTCGTGATGGTGGATGCGGCAAACAAGATGCGGAGTGAGTCCGGCTATCAGGCAGGAGATGAAGTAAAACTCTACATACGCCCCGAAAAAATAGAGATCGTTGCAGGCGGCTCATCATCGCCACTGCAGAATCAACATAAGGCAAGGGTAAGTCAGATGAATTACCTGGGTACTTCCTGGGAGATCGAGGTCGCTTGGCAGGATCATCTGTTTCAAGTGTTGTGTTCCGCTATTGATCCGAATTGGACCAAAGGGAGCGAGGTGACAATCGGATGGAAGTCATCAGACATGATGCTGATCAAATAACAGAGGCCGACTTGTCATCCGCCGCGGTGCAGAAGAAGCGCAGAAATTGGCGGAAGTTCATTCCTGCTTTTCTGCTCATGTCTCCTCTGATGTTGTTCATTATCGGTTTTTTTCTTGTACCAATGCTCTATATCCTCTACCTGAGCTTTATAAAGACAGAGGGATTGGATACCGCTAATGCCGTTTACAGCATAGAAAACTACATCCTGTTTTTTACCGACGCTTACTATCTATCCTCACTCTGGCTAACGGTTAAGATAAGCCTTTACACCGTAATTGTCTCTTTGTTAATCGGGTATCCTGTCGCCCTCACCTTGTCGAAATGCTCTCCTCGGGTAAGAGGATGGTTGACCCTGCTGATCGCATCGCCGCTCTTGGTAAGCATTGTCGTTCGCAACTTTGGCTGGTTTTTGCTGTTGTCGCCAAACGGAACGGTTAACCAGCTGTTGATGGCGACGGGACTTGTCGATTCGCCAGTGAAATTACTGTTTTCAGAAACAGGTGTCGTCATTGGCTTATCCAACGCCTATTTGCCTTTCATGATCCTGGCCATTGCAACGAACCTCTATAATATTGACCCCTCTCTCGTCAAAGCAGGTTCCATTCTCGGAGCAGGTCCTGTTCGTTCTTTTTTAAAGATCACATTGCCACTAAGCCTTCCGGGAATCGTTTCAGGCAGTGTACTCGTCTTCAGTATGTCGATGAGCGCTTATGTTACGCCGGCGCTGATGGGAGGGGCCAATGTGCCGATGCTGCCGGTTGTGGCCTACGATCAGATCCTTAATTTGCTCCGCTGGACATACGGCTCGGCCATTTCTTATGTCCTGCTTGGCGTCACCCTGATTTCGGTGACCGTGGTTACCCGCATGTTCGAAAGAGGCAAGTTCAGGGAGGTGTTCCGCTAAAATGAAGCTGGCTGCCAAACTGAGAATCGTCATTACCGGACTTGCCATTCTGTACATCATTATTCCGCTTTTGGTGACCATTCCGGCGTCATTCACGGAAGCGAGCTTCCCCAGCTTTCCGCCGCAAGGATTTTCGCTTGAATGGTATGCCAAATTGTTAAACAGACCGGAATTTGTCAGCGCCTTTCTCAATAGTGTTCAGTTCGCCTTGATCACCGCCGTCATCTCGGTGGTCCTGGGGACGATGAGTGCAGTGGCCATTGCCAAATACGATTTACCGGGGAAGTCGTACATCATCTCATTCTTAACCTCGCCATTGACCGTACCGCAGTTGGTACTGGGGGTAGCTCTCCTGATTTATTTCACCCCGATGATGCTGGCAGGTACATCGACAGGGCTGCTCATCGCGCACATCATTATCAGTGTTCCGTACGTCATGCGTTACGTGCTGACTGGATTGAACGGCTTTGACTATACGCTGGAGCGGGCGGCGATGATTTTGGGGGCAAATCCTGCCAAAGTATTTTGGAAGGTGACCATGCCTATCATTCGTCCGGCCATTTTGTCAGGTGCGCTTTTTGCCTTCTTGACGTCGTTTGACAACGTAACGGTGTCGCTCTTCATGGTTTCCACGGATACCAGAACCCTGCCCATCGAGATCTTTTCGCACATGCAGGATGCCTACGATCCGTTGGTTGCCACCGTTTCAAGTGTAGTGATTTTCATCTCTGTTCTGTTCATTGTCATCCTGGAAAAGCTGCACGGGGTAGGGCGTTTTTTCGGAGGCACTCAGTGAATGTAAACCAAAAGGGCATGTTTCGCACATGCCCTTCGTTTTTTGCCGTAACTGATATTGAAACACCGTTCACATCGGATAGAAGGTCAGCCCGCTTTTCCTTACTCGCAATCTAATCTATGCAAGTTTAGTTGCCCGGAGCTGCTTCAAGCGGCTTCTGAGCCGGCACGGATGCCGGCGCCGGCGCCGGAACCGGTGCAGAAGGTGCCTTCTTTTTTCTTAAATAGAAGAGCACAAGCGGGATGCAGGCAAACACTGGCATCGCAGAGATGAAGAAGGTATCGCCAATGGCCCTGACCATCGCCTCCTGCTGAATCACGCCTCCCAGCGTAGACATCGCCGCCGCCTGCGCCGAAGCCGCGTCAAGCCCGCCTTGGGCCAGCATCGCCGAGAGCCCTTGCAGCGTTTGATTGGCGGTATCGTTCGTCACCGAGACGCCTTCTGCGATCACGGCTCCGTGCCAGGTCGCACGAGTCGTCATGATCGCCGTCAGGATGGCAATGGACAGCGAGCCCAGCACCTGCCGGATCACGTTGGACAGCGGAGATGCCCTCCCGACGAGGTGCTTCGGCACCGCGTTCATCCCGACGGTAGACAGCGGCATCATACACAGCCCGATCCCGATACCGCGAATCGTCACCAGGATGTTCAGCCAGTGGGTTGGCGTGTTGACTTCCAGAAGGTGCAGATCATAAGTGGTAATCCCGACAATCGTCAATCCGACGATTCCCAGTGGAACCACGCCCACCTTGTCAAACAGCCTCCCGCTAAGCGGCATCATCAATGCCATCGCAATCGATTGCGGCATCAACAGAAGACCTGTCTGGATCGCCGACATCCCCAGGATGTTCTGCAGGTAGATCGGCATCAGGAAGATCCCCCCGAACATCCCCATCGTGACAAGTCCCGAGGAGATGACGCTCAGGCTGAATTCGGGAATCTTGAACAAGCGCAAATCCATCAACGGCTGTTCCTGGCCGAGTTCCACCCAGATGAACAAAATCAGGCTGAAAAACCCGGTAAACAGCAAGCTGACAATGTACAGGGAGGTCCATCCCTCTGACTGGCCTTTGCTCAGTGCCAACAGAATCGTCCCAAAGGCGATCATTGACAACACCGTACCCAGTTTGTCAAAGAACGCATTTGGCTTTTTCGGCGTCTCCTTGAGCAGGATCGAGATCATCACAATCGCCACGATTCCCAGCGGCACGCTTAAGAAGAAAAGCAGGCGCCAACTGAAGTACTGGACGAGGTAACCGCTGAGGGTAGGCCCGATGGCAGGCGCGGACATGGAGGAAATCCCCCATAGTCCCAGCGCCATCCCGATCTTTTCGCGAGGAATAATCATGTAGATGATCGACATCCCCACCGGCATGATCAGCCCGCCGGCAAGTCCTGTGAGAATCCGGAAGGCGATCATGCTGCTATCGCTCCAGGCAAATCCGCACAAGAAAGAGCCTGCCGTAAACCCGGTGATGGACAACAGCAAAATCCTCTTATAGCCAAATTTGTCGCCAAGGTAACCGCTCAGGGGAATGACCACAGCCGAAGCCAGCATGTATCCGGTCAAGACCCACTGCATGGTATCCGTGGTCGAGCCGAACACCGTGACCAGCTTGGGCAGAGCGACGTTGAGCAGACTGCTGTTAAGAACGGCGACAAACGTACCAATGATGATTGCCACAAGCGCTAACCACTGTTCTGAACCTACCTGACTGCTGTTTTCTTTCGCTTGAGACACGCGATCGCCTCCTACTGAACCCGGACGCTGCTGCCGTCAGTCAACTGGTCGCCAGGGTTAAGTACGATTTGTTCGCCATTTTGTACTCCGCTTTTTACGTATACCCAATCCGCATTTTTCGGTTCGGTAGACACTTCAGCTTGGTGCACAACACCGGCGTCCACCTTGAAAATGTAGGTTTTCCCATCTTTGGTCAACAGTGCTGAAGCAGGCAGCTCAATGCGCTGCTCTTCCGGTTTGTCGGTGAAGTAGACTTGCGCCACCATCCCCGCCTTGAGCAAGCCATCCGGGTTGTCAACAATCACTTTAACCGGGAAAGTGCTGCTGTTTTGATCGGAGACCGGGCTGATAAAATCGACAGTCCCCTGGAACGTCTTGTCAGGCAATCCATCCACCTTCACACTTACATGGGAACCTTTTTTGACTTGATTGATCTGCTCCTGGGGAACACTTGCCTCGACTTTTACCTTGTTCATGCTGACCACTGTCATCAGCGCTACTCCCGGCTGGGCCATTTCCCCCGGATCGACTGCCCGGCTGACGACTTCTCCGTCAATCGGCGCTTTGATCGCGGTGTTGGCCAGTGCCGTCTCCGCTATGTTCAGACTCGTACGGGAGCGTTCCACCTCTGCGGCAAGCGCCTGGATCGAAGCTGGCGTCGCTCCTTCCTGTGCCAGGTCGAGCTGCGCTTTCGCCTGGTCGTAACCGGCCTTGGCACGCTCCAAATCAAGCGCCACCTTATCCAGGTCGGCCTGGGAAATCGCTCCGGAATCAAACAGCGATTTCATCCGGTCGTATGTTTTTTGCGCGGTGTCGAGACTTGCTTTCGCCTGGTCCACGCCGCTTTGCAGTTGGGCGATCTGCTGGGAACGGGAGCCCGCCTTCAAATCGGCCAAACGCGCCTCGGCTCCGGAGATTCCCGCCCTTGCTTGCTGCACCTGCTGGACGTAATCATCCGATTCCAGTTGTATCACTGTCTGCCCCTTGGTTACTTTCGACCCTTCGTCTACCTTCACTTCGGCGATTTTGCCGGCGATTTTCGATACGACTTGAACAGACTGAAAAGGGGCGACCTTCCCGCTTGCCATCAGGCCGCTGCTTCCGGCACTGGCCACCTTGATTACTTGTACCGCCGGCAGGTCCTGCTGGCTGGCGCTTGCACTGGGATCACTGCAACCAGTAAAAATCAACGCAGAAGCGGAAAGGAGCGTAAACACGACAAACGAATTGAAATAAGTTTTCTTTATCATGTACGTCACCTTAATTTCCTTTCAAATGGATTTTGATCACAGCATTCGCACCCGCGAACAGGTGGGCATCTGGATTCGCATCAATCGAGATTTTAATCGGAACGCGCTGCGTTACCTTGGTGAAGTTGCCGCTAGTGCTTGTCGCCGGCAACAGCGAAAAGGTGGAGTTGGTCGCTTGGCCGATCTCCATTACCTTGCCGTGGAACTTCTGTCCCGGGAAGGCGTCAACCGTAAAGTCTACATTTTGTCCGAGACGAATCTTGTGCATTTCCGTCTCTTCAAGGTTGGCTTGAATGTACAGCTTGCTCTCATCGACGACCATGGCTACCGCCTGGCCCGGGGAAACGACTTCCCCTACTTTGGCGTTTGTCTTAATCACTTTTCCGCTAATTGGAGCGCGCAGAGTGGCGTTTTCCAATTGGTTCGTCGGCAGATTGGTTGTGTCTTGCTGACCGACGATCTGATCAGCGACTACAGTGTCACCTTCGGAAATCGACAGGCTGGTCAATTTTCCGGAGATTCTCGGCATCACGCGGTAGATGTCACCCGAGATGCGGGCGTCTTCTGTAGAAACGTAGTTGGCACCTTGATACCAGTAGTAGTAGCCGATCCCACCTCCCGCCAGGACCATCACGATCAGGATCACGAAAAGTACGATCTTTCTCTTCATGGTTTCTCCTCTACTTTCTTCTCCAATTGAATTGTCAACATTTGCAGTGTTGTAATGGTGTTGTCTAGCTGGCTATCTGTGAGACCCAGCAGCATTTGTGAGTAGTACTCTTCCTGAAAAAGCGGAACTTGTTTCTTTATTTGGGCAAATTTATCTGTTTTGGTAATCCACACTACCCGCCGGTCCTCATGGTCCCTCGACCTTTGCACGAAATTATCCCTCTCCAGACGATCGATAATCCCTGAGACCGTGCTGTAGGAGAGCTGAACCTCGCAGCTGATCTGACCGATCGTCTTCCGCTCATTCATAACGCAGCGCAAAACCATCATTTGCGGCATCGTCAAGCCGAACTCGGCCAATTCTTTCGAAACAATCAGCCCCATCAATTTATTCAAATTCCGCAGTAGATCCCGGATGATTGCCGCTTTTCCCAACGTTCCTCCCTCCTCTTGATTTATTTCGGAGCAGAAAATTTCTTACACGAAACAATATTATAGTGGAAAATCTGGCCTATGCAAGTATTTTTTTTGCCGAAATGCGCATTCACCTGTGTCCAATTTCACCAATCCTCATACGATGGCAACAGGACGAAGCAAACTTTAACGGAAAAAACGGGGTGATTATTTTGCCAACACCTCCCATTCATTACACCGCCATCGGCGACTCCATCACAGTCGGGATCGGGGCCTTGTTCAACTACGGATTTGCCTATCAGTTCAGGGATGCCCTGAAAAAGGACCTTCAGGCCCGCATCGTCTTCCAAAACGTCGGGAAGTCAGGAATTACCAGCAGGGAGCTCTTGCAGCTCCTGCGGAAAAAAACCGAGATGCAAAAAGCAATCGCCTCCGCGCAGATCATCACCTGTTCCATCGGGGGAAACGATTTGCTGCAGGCGAGCAGCCACTTTTTTACAAGGTCCCAGGATGCTGTATTTGAACGGGTATTTCATAACTTCAGAATCAATCTGGAAGCCATTCACGGTACGATCAAGAAAATAAAAAACGACGCTTCCTCCCCGTACATGATTCGCTACCTGGAACTGTACAATCCGTTTCCTGATATGAAGTTTGCCGTGAAGTGGGTGAAGCGCTTCAATGGGGCATTTGACGGATTGGTTGACAAACAGACCGCAATCGCGCCGGTCTATGCGGCGTTTTTGGGGCAGGAGTCGCACCTCTTGTTCCTCGATCACAAGCATCCCAATATGGAGGGACACCGTGTGATCGCCCACGCGGTGCAGCAGCTGGGCTACCAGCCGATCAGATAAGCTGCACAGCAAAACAGGACATGCCTGCAGGCACCCGACTCATTCCTCTTGGCACGAATTTGCGCTATAATTATCATAATTTCGTCACATCCTTTCATTACACAAAGCAGGGTGAAAACATGTCCTCTTCATTTACACATCTTCTCTTTGACACCCGGATCGGTTCGCAAAAACCGGAGAGCATTCGCAATCGAGACACCAAATGCCCTTTTTGCGACCGGACCCAGTTGGATGAGATATTGGCGGAACACGGACCGATTCTGCTCGTTAAGAACAAGTACCCTGTCCTGCAGGACTCCTTTCAAACCGTCTTGATCGAGACTGACGAATGCGAATCAGAGCTGTCCATCTATAAAAAGGAACATTTGCACAAGCTGATCCGCTTCGGCGTAGAGAAATGGCTGGAAATGGAGCGCAGCGGACAGTACGCCTCCGTTCTTTTCTTCAAAAACCACGGGCCGTATTCGGGCGGCACCATCCGCCATCCGCATATGCAGATCGTCGGCCTGAAGCATATCGACTACAGAAATCAGCTTGATTCATCCCAGTTCGAAGGGCTGGTCATCGACCGGATGCCGGGGGTGGAGTTTAACCTTTCGACCAGGCCCCGGGTGGGATTTTTCGAGTTTAACGTGATCTTGTCCCAGCTTGAAAGACTGGATCAGATGGCGGATTATATTCAGACGGCAGCCCACTACGCATTAACTGATTTTCATAAAAACTGCAACAGCTACAATCTCTTTTTTTATCAGTTCGAGGGTCAGATCGTGGCAAAAGTGGTTCCCCGTTTTATCACATCTCCGCTTTTTATCGGTTTTGCCATTCCACAGGTGGCTACACGGGGCGAGGAAGTCGTCGCCGAGATCCGCAGCAAGTACTACCGCGACAAAAACCTGCCTGCAGCCACTTAACGAAAGTTGACAGGATTTTTTTCCCATCTATAATCAAGGTTAGGTGTAAACGCGTAAAAAGAAGGAGGAAGCGGAATGAAAATCACTTACCACGGTCACTCGTGTGTACAAATCACCCATCAGGAGACTTCCCTCATCATCGATCCTTTTCTTTCCCCGAACCCGCAAGCCAAGGCAAAGCCGGAAGACATTCAGGTCCAGTACGTGCTGCTCACGCACGGCCACGCCGACCACATCGCCGATGCCGCCGAGATTGCCAAGCGCAACAACGCGACGGTCATCGCCACCTTCGAGCTGGCAAACTACATGAGTTGGCAGGGCGCCTCCACCTTTGCGCTCAATTTAGGCGGATCCTACACCTTTGATTTCGGACGTGTCGAAATGACCCAGGCATTCCACAGCTCCGGAGTCGTCCTGGACGATCAGAAAAACATCATTTATATGGGCATGCCGGGTGGATTCGTCCTCACGCTCGGCGACAAGACCTTGTACCACGCCGGGGATACCGGATTGTTCGGCGACATGAAGCTGATCGGCGAAAAACACAGCATCGATCTGGCCTTTCTCCCGATTGGGGACACCTTCACCATGGGACCTGGCGACGCATTGAAGGCAGCCGAATGGGTCCGGGCCAAAGCAGTCATCCCGATCCATTACAACACGTTCCCGGTGATCGAACAAAACCCGCAGCAATTCGTCTCAGACCTTGAGGCCAAAGGAATCAAGGGTGCTGCGCTCGCTCCTGGAGACACATACGAACTGTAAGACGTCTATGGGCACTTCCCGGCGAACGGGAGTGCCCTTTCTTGTGCCCGCAAACGGCACGGCCCGCCGATTCCGCGAATTTCCAAGGTTTCTCCCTTTTGGCGGGGCTCTGTTCTATGTTACGCTTCCCATGTTTCCGATTTGTAACGACTTTTGCAATCCCGCAGTCTACAATGAAAAGAACGGCTGTTGAACTGAAATAAAGGTGATGGAAATGAAGGTTCTTTTGCTTGAAGATGAAAAATCAATCCGCGATTTTGTCAAGATCAACCTGAAGCGGCACGGCTTTGCCGTAACCGAGGCCTCGACCGGAGAGGAAGCGCTGGAGCTTGCCAGGCTGGACAGCGGGATCCGGATCGCCATCCTCGACGTCATGCTCCCCGGCATTAGCGGGTTTGAAGTGTGCGAGACCTTGCGCAAGAACGATCCGCGCATGGGGATTATCATGCTGACGGCTAAGGGACAGGAGCTGGACAAAGTACACGGACTGGAAGCCGGAGCCGATGATTACGTCGTCAAGCCGTTCAGTCCCGCCGAGTTGGTCGCCCGGGTCAAGGCTCTCCTGCGCAGGATGGATCCGGAAGGCAGCAAAGAGGGAGGCATCAAGGTCGAACCATTTACCCTCTACCCGGACGAGCGGAAGCTGCTCAAAGGGTATCAGGAGATTGAGCTGACGCCAAAGGAATTTGCCATCCTGACGCTGCTGGCGAAAAACCTGAACAAAGCGGTGAACCGCGACGATATTTTAAACACTGTGTGGGGGCAGTTTTACGTGGGGGATTTGAAGATCGTCGATGTGAATATCAGGCGGATCCGGCAAAAGATCGAAGACGATCCGTCTCATCCGAAATACATCGAAACTGTGTGGGGATACGGCTACCTCTGGAGGAAACAGCATGCGGATGAAAGGGATTAAGGGAAAGCTGGTATTTAATTTCAGCATGATTATCCTCACCATCGTGCTGATTCTCGAGGGGCTGTTTATCTTTACCGTCCGGCAGTACTATTACGGGGTTGCTACGCAGGCACTGGCCAACCGGGCGACCACTTCGACCTCTTTTTACAACCACTACGTAGAGGATTACCGGCTCAAGGACAGGGCCAAATCCATTCTGGAGAACATCTCCCAAAACGAAATCGCCAAGGTAGAGATCATCGACCCGCAGAAGAATCTGCTGTTGGATTCTTACGGATTCGCCTCCTTAAAACAGGTCGACACTCCTGACGTCACGGCTGCCTTGTCGGGAAAGACAGGAATCTGGACTGGCAGAAACAAAGAGACCGGAGAGCGGATCATCGCCGTATCCAATCCGCTGAAAGCCGGGGAAAAGGTAGTCGGTGCGCTGCGGTACACCGTGTCGGCGGAAGCACTGGATGAAGTGGTCGGAAAAGTCACGTTGGCTGCCATCCTGATCGGTCTTCTGGTCGTCATCATCTTTTTTGCCGTCAGCCTGATGCTGGCCAACAGGATCATCAATCCGATCCGGGAGCTGACCGAGATCGTGGGGCAGATGGCAAAGGGCTCCTTTACCAGGCGGGCCGTCAAGCGCAGCGACGACGAGATCGGGACGCTGGCCGAGACGTTTAATTACATGGCCGACGAGCTGGGCGAAACGGAAAAGCTAAAAAACGATTTTATCTCGACGATCTCCCACGAGCTGCGAACTCCGCTCACCTCGATAAAAGGCTGGAGCGAAACCCTTCTCTCCGGCAGCCTGGACGACCATGAGGAGACCATTCAGGGCCTGGAGGTCATCGCCAAGGAGACAGAGCGCCTGGGCGGCCTGGTCGAGGAGCTGCTCGATTTTTCCAAGTTCCACACAGGCAAAATGGCGATTCACCGCCAGCCGATCGACATAAAACCCCTGCTGGAAGACATTCGTCATCAGTACAGTTCTCATGCGAGACGAAGAAACATCGCCCTCTACTTCCGCCTGCAGCAGGGAGCGCTTATGGTAAATGGAGACGAAAACCGGTTGAAACAGGTATTTGTCAACCTGTTGGACAACGCCTTCAAATTTACGCCGGAACACGGAGAGATACAGGTCGCCACGGAGCATCGTAACAGGGAAATCCGCATCGTCATCGCGGACAACGGCGAGGGCATCCCCCCGGAGAACCTGCCGAAGGTGACGGAGAAGTTTTACAAGGGCAGCTCCAAACGGCCAGGCAGCGGACTCGGCCTGGCGATTTGCCAGGAAATCATCCAGCTGCACGGAGGCGGGCTGATCATCGAGAGCTCTCCGGGACTAGGCACCCGGGTTGCGGTTGCACTGCCGTCTTTGGACTGATCCTGGCGGCAGCGGCGTCATCTAAGCTCGTGACAGCTTCGTGCTAGCTTTTTATGCCGCCGGTCAGGATCAGTTCCGTGCCGCCTGCTTTGGCCTTGTCCAGCCTGAAAGCCGCCCCCAGCTTTTCCGCCCGCTCCCTGATCATCGTCAGGCCGTACCGCTGCCTGTCCGCATCTTCCAGGCGAATGCCGCGGCCATTGTCCGTAATCGCCAGCTGCCAGCCCTCACGTCCGATCTCCAGCCGGATGGCTGCCTGACTAGCCCGCGAATGCTTTTGGATATTGGTAAACGCCTCTTGTATCACCCCGAATAACTGCACTTCCTCATTCGGCGAAAAAAAGCCGTCTACTTCATCCAGCGCTTGTTTCACCTCAATCCCGGTTACGAGACTCCATTCGGAAAGCCACGTGTTGATGCGGGCAGCAAGCGACGCCCCCTCATCAGGGGATGAACGCAGGTTAAAGATTGCCTGCCTCAGGTTGTTGTCGATTTCCGTAATCGCCGCTTTGGCTTCTTCAAGACGCCCCTGCTTCACTTTTACATTCAGCAAAAACAGCGTCTGCGCGATGTTGTCGTGCAGTTCGCGGGCCAGCCTTTCCCGCTCCTCGTAGACGGCCCTCCTGGCCTGCAGCTCAGCCAGCCGCTTGTTCATCCGTTCGATGGTTTGAAACATCTTGGTGGCAAAGATATACGATAGCAATAGGGTAAGAAGAGTAATATAATAGTTCCCAGCTTCCATCGACAGGTAATTCAGCAGAATACCGTGCCGAATGAATTCAAATCCGCCAATAATCAGCGGCGGCAAAAGGATAGTCCGGATTTTCCATTTCCGGTATGTCATGGCAGCCACCTCCCCAGGGCTATGATAATACGCAAATTTGCAAGGCCGCAGACGGCAAGTTAGACGTTTTTGTGAACACCGCACATTATTCGGGGCAAATAGCCCAAAAGAGTCATCGGTCTGCACCGGCTTACTTTTATAATATAGGTAGCACGGATCTATTAGGAGAGGAGATCACCATGTCGAAAACCAATACAGCCAAACCGACTGTACTCATCTTCATCGGCGTGCTGCTGCTCATCGGGGCAGCCTGCCTGGTATTTGTCCTCACAGGGGCAAATTCATCCTCGTCGTCCGATTCCAGCGACCTGTCCAAGCTGGACTGGTATGTCCCGGACTTCACCTATACGAATCAAGACGGCAGTCCATTCGGTCTCTCCGACCTGAAGGGTCGTGTCTGGATTACCGATATGATCTTTACAAACTGCCGAACCGTTTGCCCGCCCATGACGGCCAACATGGCTCAACTGCAGCAGAAGCTGAAGGAAAAAGGGGTTGAGGCCGACATCGTCTCGTTCAGTGTCGACCCGGAAAATGACACTCCGGATGCGCTCAAGGCCTACGGCGAAAAATTCTCAGCCGATTTTAACCAGTGGCACTTCTTGACGGGATACACGCCCGAGCAGATCGAAGAGCTCTCCTACAACGCCTTTAAAGCCACGCTGCAAAAAGAGCCCGACTCCGATCAGGTGATTCACGTGACTACCTTCTATTTAGTGGATAAAACGGGGAAAATAGTAAGAAAATACGACGGTCTTAACCCTCCGTATGATACCATTGTCAAGGACATCAAAGCATTCAAGTAACACTGGACCTTTCTATCAGCCAATTTTAGAAATGGGGTCTTGCTTATGGCGTTAAAAGATTTCTTATCCTACTACGGCTTTCAGGTCGTTTGGAGTCCCGATGTCATCCTGATCACGCTGTTTATCGCGACCGCCTACGTGCTGGTGATCACCCGGTTTCGAGATTACTTCCCAGACTCGGCTCCAGTTAAACTGTATCAAAAAGTATTGTTTTTCCTGGGGCTGCTGCTCTTCTACATCGGGATGGGCAGTCCGCTTCACCTGATCGGGCATTACATGTTCAGCGTTCACATGGCTCAGCAATCCCTTTTGTATTTCATCATGCCGCCTTTGATCTATTTCGGCACCCCCGTCTGGGTGTTCCGCGCCGCGTTTCGGCCCAGTATAGTCAGAAAGGCTGCTGCTGTGCTGACCAATCCGATCTTTACCGTTCTGTTTTTCAATATGACGTTCTCGTTCTATCATTATCCCGGCATCTTCGATAAGGTCATGGAAAACTACCTGCTGAACAATTTCTTTCACTTTACCCTGATCGCCGCCGCATTCTTGATGTGGTTCCCGGTGCTCTGCCCTGTTCCGGAAATGAACAGACTTTCCGAACTCCGCAAAATGGCCTACATCTTTATCAACGGCGCATTGCTGCTGCCGGCTTGCGGGTTGATCGTCTTCGCCGGTACGCCCGTTTACTCCACCTATATAAACGGCCCGCTGATGCTGTGCTCGCCGTTTTTTACCGCGAACCTGGACGGCGGCCCCAAACTGTTGACCTCGCTTTCTATCATCAACGACCAGCAGTTGGGCGGCGTGCTGATGAAGCTCATTCAGGAGGCGGCCTACAGCTCGGCTCTGGCCTACAACTTCTTCAAGTGGTTTAACAAAGAGAAGACGACCGATACGATCGATTCGCCAATCGATATTGATTCTCCTGATCCGCAAAGGACATAGACAAACAAAGGGAAAGGAGGAGACGGCAAATGGTCGTCCGACAGACCGGTTGGAATAAAAAGAAAGCCGACCTGCTGATCGTGATCCTGATCGTCCTGGTATTCGCCGGGCTCTTCTTCTGGGTCTGGTGGGGAAATACCAGATCCGCGGGCAATCAACTGCCCGACGTGACGATGAACACAATCCAGGGGCAAGCTTATCCGCTGCAGGAAACGAACGGCCGCGTGCGATTGCTGGAATTCATCTATACGCATTGTCCTGACGTGTGCCCGGTCACTACCATGAAGATGGTAGAGCTGCAGGAACAGCTGAAAAAACAGGGCATCTTCGGAAATAAAGTAGAGTTCGTCACGATCACGATCGACCCTGAAAACGACACACCGGAGATACTGGAAGAGTACGCCCGGCGCCTCAAGATGGATCAAAGCGGTTGGACGATCCTGAGAGGGACGGAGGGCCAAACCAAGGAGGTTACGCAAGCTCTCCAGTTTTACTCGGAAAAGGCGGATGGCGGACTGATCTCCCACTCCACCATCACTTACCTCGTAGACGAAAACAACAACATCCGCGAAAAATTCGGAATGGGAGCAAGCCTTGATACAAATGAAATCCTGTCGGCGATCGACAAGTTAGTCGGGAAAGGAAGTTGAAAATGAAAAAGGCATTCATGCTAATGTTGTCTGCTCTTGTACTTTTGACAGCTTGTTCCAAAGCGGAATCGATCCAGCCCCCCGCTCCTCTGAAGGCGGAGTTAAAGCTCACCCCTGAGACCCCCAAAGCAGGCGACACGGTTACCTTCTCCGTAACCGTGACCCAGGCTGACGAGTTCGTAGACGATGCGACCGACGTGCAATTTGAAGTCTGGCAAAAAGGACAGGACCAGCATGAATTCCTCGCCGCGCAAAGAAGGGGATCAGGCGTTTACACAGCCGATAAACAACTGCCGCAAGCGGGAACTTACTTCGTCATGTATCACGTGACAGCCCGGGAAATGCACACGATGAAGCAGCAGGAGTTTGCGGTCCAGGGCGACCACGCCGATCACGGAACATCTGCAACACCGGAGCAGCAGCATAGCGAAGAACAACCCGGCGAAAGTCTGCACAGCGACGATTCGCAAAGCAATTCCGGCTCGGCTCATGAGCACCAGGGCCACCATTAAACGTCAAAAATACCTATGCCATCAAACGTCCCTTGTGGAAGCGCAAGGGACGTTTGAAGCCATTGCTGCATAAGAGGAGGGAAACCCGTTGCGGGCAAAGACGAAAAATGCTGTCATCGGTATGGGCGTGCTCGTCGTCATCGTCGCCGTCATTGCCAGCCTGATGGCGGTTCAGTTTAACCGGAGCACGGACTTGTACAAAAATCAGATTTCGCTGTCTGAACTGCAAGAAAAACTGAATAAGAATGAAGATACGTTCGTTTACTTTTATCAGCCCAATTGCGAATATTGCCAAAACGTCGCGCCGTACATGATTCCCCTGGCTGAAAAAACAAACACGCCGCTGTTTCCGCTGAACATTCAAAAGTACAGCGACGGCTGGGATCTCTACAACATCGAGGGAACCCCCACTGTCGTCCACTACCGGGGCGACAAGGAAGTAAAGCGTATCGTAGGCGAGCACCCAAAAGAGGATTATGAAGCGTTTTTCACTCAGGAGTGACAGCTTCATCCTGCTGCAGGCCGTCAATTCAGGCGTTCTCTTGTACTCGGCTTACGGAAAAATAACGACCGTCCCGATCACAGACAGTCCCCCTTGTTTTTCATCACTTTTTCCACAAACGCCTTGGCAATGCACAGCATCCTGTCATCATGTGCCCACATCCGCTCCGGATGCCATTGCACCCCTACGATCATGGCGTCGTCGCTCTCAATCGCCTCGATCACCCCGTCCGGTGCCGTCCCGGTGACGCGAAGTCCCGGCGCAGCCGCTTTTACCGCTTGGTGATGGGAGGTGTTGACCAGCACCTCCGTCTGCCCGAGTGCGTCCAGAATAAATCCCGGGCTGAGGTGAACGCTGTGGGCTCCATACTGGCGGGAGCCTTTTTGCGCATGCTGCAGCGCTCCGCCCACCTGGGTCGGTATATCCTGCAGCAGCGTGCCGCCGAGTGCCACATTGAGGATTTGCATCCCCCTGCAGATCCCCAGCAGCGGCTTTTTCAATGCGACAGCCTCCTTGATCAAAGCCAGTTCGGCCAAGTCCCGTTCGTAATCGACTTCCCCCAATCCCGGCAGCGGCTGTTCGCCGTACAGATGCGGCGCCGGATCCTCCCCGCCGCTGAGGATGATGCCGTCCACCGCTGCCGCCATTTCGCGGACAGGGGCGTCCGGGCGATTCATGAGCGGCAGCAGGACCGGTATTCCGCCGGTCCTCGCGATTCCCTCGATGTAGCCTGTAGACACGTACATATACTGATCCAACGTGTTTCCCGGGAAAAACTTTTTCGAAGTCACAATCCCGATTACGGGTGGTCGCAACCGATTCACTCCCTATCTCGGGCGGATGCCCTTCTCATTGTCATAGGAACCATATGTCCATAGTAATATGTAGAGACGAGGAGTAAAACCCCCCATCTCTAGAACAGGGCATTGAACGCGATCACGAGCAGGATGACACCGCTTAAGAGGGTTCCGAATTGGCCGAGCGTGAAGGAACCGATCCGCACAGATGCCACTTTGGAACCTAATACCACTCCTGCCCAAACTGTAACGAAACTCCCGATAGCAGCCATTAACGATATGGCCAAGGGGGACAATCCGAGCAGCCCCGCACCCAGTCCGTTGGTAAGGGCATTGGCGGAGAGGGCGATCCCGAGAACAATCGCCTCGCCAAATCCGATCTCCCCGGATTTGTCTGCATCGGCGATTTCCGGATTTTTCAGTATGGCCTTAAACCCCTTGGCTGGTGCTTCCTCAGCGCCGCCTTCTGTCGAAGCCTGTTTTTTGCGCGGAACGGCTAATAAAATGATGCGTAGCCCGATGATGAACAGCAGGAAGGCTCCGGCCAGGGCAGGAAATATGCCGGGAAGAACCTTCGACAGCCACAGTCCAAAGGTGATGCCTGCTTCACTAAAGAGAAAACAGATGACCGCAATCAATAGATTGGACAGCAAACCGATGCGGATGCCCCTGATGCCGTAAGAAATCCCTACCCCTAAATTGTCAATGCTTGATGAAATGGTAAAACCCAAAATGAGCAGCCAAGCCATTTGAAATACCACTCCCAACACTTTTTAGCCATTGTATTGCGAGTGTTGAGAAAATGTGCTTATCCCTCCCTAAACTGTTGAGAAAAATTCAACGCTCTTGTTCATCAATATCCGTAAGGAGTGACCAGAGATGTCTTTCGAAAAAACAGATGTCGATCTTGGTACGATGTTAAAGACATTGCTGAAAGAACGCTCGCTCTCGATGCGTAAATTAAGCGCGCTTACGGGTATCGATACGGCGACCATCTCGCGAATCGCCAACGGCAAACAGCAAGCGAAGCCGGATCACCTGCAGCAATTCGCCCGCCATCTCGGCGTGCCGACGCAGCGGCTGTTTCAAGCAGCCGGTTTTGACGTGGGCAGGCAAAACAGCGGAAAACCCTCCGACATTCACGAATCGGTGGACACCATTCAGGAGGTCCTCGTTTCCTCCAATTTATTAGACCAGCAGTTCACCACGGAACGGGTTCGGCAAGAACTGATCAAATACGAAAAGTACGCGTTGACTGAGGAAGGACAGCGAATCATTCTCGAGGACTTTCGGCCAAAAGTAGAACAGGTAAGCGGAGCCGGACCGTTCATAGACCAGTTGAAGCACATGTTCGAGCTCTTTTGCTCAAAGAGCGTAACGCCAACGGAGCGTGCCCTGATCGGCAGCGCCTTGCTCTACTTCATCTTGTCAACCGACATCATCCCCGACTACGTCTTTCCGATCGGCTATCTCGATGACGCGATTGCGGTGCAGTTAGTCCTGGACCGGCTTGCGCAGCTGGATGAAAGTGCTGGCCGCTCGCAAAAAGACGGGGAGTCATAGCTCTTCCTGTGACAAGCCTCCATCGGCGATCATCTCGGTCATACAATGCCCCCAACCCCTACGGGTCGAGGGCATTCCTTCATAGACATGGATTCTCTTTACAACCAAGAATGAAACTTTTTCATATAGATCTTTTTAAAGAACTGTGTCAATAATGCATATCCAAGCAAAATGCCGGCCAGCCACGGGAAATAGCTCAGCGGCAGCGGCGGCAAGCCGACAGCTTCACCCAGCGGCGAAAACGGGATGTAGATGCCCACAGCCATAATGACCGCTGTCAGCAACAGGACTGGAGCCGCTGCCACACTCTGCATGAACGGGATTTTTTCTGTGCGAATCATATGCACGATCAAGGTTTGCGTCAGCAAACCGACGACAAACCATCCGGAGTGAAACAGCGCTTGCTGTTCAACAGTATTGGCCTGAAAAACGTTCCACATGACAATAAATGTAATAATGTCAAAAACAGAACTGATCGGTCCAATCCAGATAATGAAATGGCGCAGGTTGGATACATCCCATTTGCGGGGTTTGACTAAAAATTCCTTGTCCATCTTATCCCACGGAATGGAAAGCTGAGATAAATCGTACAGTAAATTTTGAATCAGCAAGTGCAAGGCCAGCATCGGAAGAAACGGAATAAATGCGCTGGCTGCCAAAATACTAAAGACGTTTCCAAAGTTGGAACTGGCCGTCATCTTCATGTATTTCAAGATGTTGCCAAACGTCGTGCGTCCCTCAATAATTCCTTCTTCCAATACCGCCAGGCTCTTCTCCAGCAGGATGATTTCTGATGATTCTTTGGCGATGTCGGCAGCCGAATCCACAGAAATACCGACGTCGGCAACGCGCAGCGCCGCGGCGTCATTGATGCCATCCCCCATGTACCCGACCGTATGCCCTTTCGATTGAAGAATCTTGATCACACGTGATTTTTGCAATGGGCTTAGCTTCGCAAATACGGTTGTCTGTTCAGCCAATTCGGCCAACTGGGCGTCATTCAAGCTCTCAATCTCATGGCCCAGGACCGGCCGCCCCGGGTCGATCCCGACTTCCTTGCACACCTTGCGAGTTACTACCTCGTTGTCGCCCGTCAGGATTTTCACCTCGACGCCATGCTCTTTCATCGTTTGGATGGCAGCAGCGGCTGAAGGTTTCGGCGGATCGAGAAATCCGATGTAACCTGCCAGCACCAGGTCGCTCTCATCGTCCACCGTATACTCCGCCCGTTCCCGCCGGCCTTCCTTGTAGGCGACGGCAATGACACGCATTCCTTCCTCGTTTAGTTCCTTGCTCAGCCGGAGCACTTCCGTGCGAATTGCTTCGGTGATCGGCTCCAGCCGTCCGTCTTTTTCCACTGTCGTGCAAATAGCCAGCATTTCCTCTACGGCCCCTTTGCAGACGAGCAGATGCTTGTTTGCCTCATCTGCGACTACGACGGACATTCTGCGGCGGCCAAAGTCAAACGGGATTTCATCGATCTTTTCGAAGCGTTTTTCTCCCATGGCCAATTGGCCGTCTTCCCTGCGTTCAATCACAGCCTGATCGATCAAGTTTTTCAATCCCGTTTGATGGCAGCTGTTCAAGTAGGCCAAGTCCAATACCCGGTCACACTCTTTCCCGTCTGCATTCAGATGGCGAACCAGCACGACTTTATCTTCTGTCAGCGTCCCGGTCTTGTCGGTGCAGAGTATGTTCATGGCACCCATATTTTGGATAGCGTTAAGCCGCTTCACAATGACTTTCTTCTTCGACATTTTTACAGCGCCTTTTGCCAGGTTTGCCGTGACGATCATCGGCAGCATTTCCGGCGTAAGCCCCACCGCCACTGCGATCGCAAAGAAGAAAGCCTCCGTCCAATCTCCTTTGGTGAATCCGTTAAGCAGGAAAATCACCGGGGCCATGACGAGCATGAATTTTATCAACAGCCAGGTTACCTGGTTCACCCCTCTGTCGAAGCTGGTCTCTTCCCGTTTGCCCAAAATCCCTTTCGCCAGCGCTCCCAAATGTGTTCTTTCGCCTGTGGCCACCACTACGGCAGTTGCCGTTCCGCTGACGATATTCGTTCCCATGAAACAGAGATTTTGCATCTCCAAAGGGGTGTACTCTACTCCTTGCTTGCGGGCTTTGGAGGATTTATCGCCGATCGCCATATAATCATCGTATTTTTCTACCGGCAGCGCTTCCCCTGTTAATGCCGACTGGCTGACAAACAGGTCTTTGGAGGAGAGCAGACGGACATCGGCCGGAACCATGTCTCCTGCCGACAACAAGACGATATCTCCAGGGACGATTTCCTCGATGGGCAATTCCCGTTTGCCATTTCCGTCACCCTCGGAATCCCTTCGCAAAACCGCTGCTGTTGTTCTCACCATGGCCTTCAGCTTTTCTGCAGCAGCTTGGGAACGAAACTCCTGCCAGAAACGGATCACCGCGCTGAGCCCGACCATCACAGACACCACAATCGCCGCTTCCCTATCGCCGGTGACGAGGGATATGATGCCAAGGGCCAGCAGCACGTAGATAAATGGATTGTGAAAGGCTAACAAAAACTGCCAATACCAAGCCGGCACCTTTTCGTGTGCGACTTCATTTCTTCCGTATTTCGCAAGCCTGTTCTGCGCCTCACATTCAAGCAGTCCGCCCATATCCGTTCCCAAGATATCCGCAGCAGTTGCCGGATCGCTTTTCGCGATCTCCATCAACAGTTGGGTGCTTTGGTAAGGCGCTTTGAGTTTATCGCGTTTTTTCAACATGTTGGGTTCCTCCTCGCTTTGGCAGGAGGGAACCTTTATTCCTCTTTCGTATCGCTATGAGGGAGGAACAAACGACTTCCCTCCTGTTTTTTCATCCTGCAACATCGATCCTCACTTATCGGGACAGGGTCTTCCGTACGCATGTTCCTCACCTCCCTGCAGCATCATATTCCGGCGCAAACAAAACGGCATGGCCGTTTTGTTGACCGCACGCGGTCACATCCAAGTTTTATGAAAAACGTCTTGACGTTTTTCATAAAAAAAGACCTGGTTCCTCAACACTGAACTGTGACCCATAAGAAGGACACTTTGAAAAAAGTGACCCT
>NZ_JBJQOQ010000021.1:0-23823 GCF_046036945.1 Brevibacillus sp. B_LB10_24
ATTCAGGTTCTAGTGGTGGCAACACCGTGGAGGTTCAAGTCCTCTTGACCGCACCATCTTTCTTTTGCGGACGTAGCTCAATTGGTAGAGCGTCGCCTTGCCAAGGCGAAGGTCGCGGGGTCGAGACCCGACGTCCGCTCCAGTATTGAAACTGCTGAGGGTCTCTCACCCGTTCCGGGTTCACCCTCGAAGCATTTCAAGAAGCAGCGCTCGGGTACTGCACATCTGGCTGCGCTCCGAAGTAAATCGACGTAGTGTTGGCAGTAAGAAGCGAGACCCGTCGTCCGCTCCATTATTGAAACTGCTGAGGGTCTCTCACCCGTTCCGGGTTCACCCTCGAAGCATTTCAAGAAGCAGCGCTCGGGTACTGCACATCTGGCTGCGCTCCGAAGTAAATCGACGTAGTGTTGCCAGTAAGAAGCGAGACCCGTCGTCCGCTCCATTATTAAATAGCAAATGGGTCTCTTCCCGTTTAACTTATAAGTGCCCTTAGCTCAGCTGGATAGAGCGTTTGACTACGAATCAAAAGGTCGGGAGTTCGAATCTCTCAGGGCACGCCATCTATATATTAGCCGACAGTGAGCGTGCTTTGCGTCTCACGCGTTTTTACCTCTAATTCGGGAAGTAGCTCAGCTTGGTAGAGTACTTGGCTTGGGACCAAGGGGTCGCAGGTTCGAATCCTGTCTTCCCGACCATTATGTTTCATAATTGCCGGGGTGGCGGAATAGGCAGACGCAACAGACTTAAAATCTGTCGGGAGTTTCTCCCGTACCGGTTCAAGTCCGGTCCTCGGCACCATCATATGCGGGTGTAGTTCAATGGTAGAACCCCAGCCTTCCAAGCTGGTCGCGTGGGTTCGATTCCCATCACCCGCTCCATAAAAGCATGAAAACCTTGAGAAATCAAGGTTTTTTTATTGTATAAGAAAACCCCCAGTGATATATGGGAAATTGAGGAGAGAGATAGGGGGAATTTTACGGGAGTTATGCGAACGAAAAGGAGTGGAGATCATCGAAGCGGAAGCTTGCGTGAATCATATTCACATGTTGGTGAGTATTCCGCCTAAGTTAAGCGTGTCCGAGTTCATGGGTTACTTAAAAGGAATACCGATATGGAAACCGTCAATTTTGGTACAGAGGGTACTACGTAGATACAGTAGGCAGAAACAAAAAGGTAATTGAGGAATATATTCGGAACCAATTAGTGGAGGACAAGAACTATGAACAGTTAACGATGAAAGAGCTGATCGACCCGTTTACGGGTGAGTCGGTGAAAAAGGGCAGGTAAGGAGCCCCTTTTCAGGGGCTGCCCGAGGCAACACGCGGTTGGCAGACCTTTGAGGTGCTTGCTTGTAACATGCCCTTATAGGGCTAATGGAAGCCGCCGGCTAAGCCGGTGGTTATGACTTGCTTAAGCCTTTTCGGCAGGCGAAAGAGGACTCGGCTCCCTGCATCAGGAAGAAATATAGGAAGCAACTTGAGAATAATACCTAGACTTGAAAAAATCTGGGTATTTTTTGTGCAATAGGGAGAATACCTGTGGTCTATGTAATACACTCCGGTTAGGGGATAGCCCTGCGGAGTGCTGCGAGGTGTGCCCTTAAAAGATCTTCTTCCTGTCACGCTCCTCTTTTAATATTTCGACAGCCTCCCTGAATCTTTGCGAGTGTACAACTTCCCGCTCGCGAAGGAACCTCAAGCTGTCCATCAGATCCGGGTCGTCAGTCATGTCAATCAGCCATTGGTAGGTGGCGCGGGCTTTTTCTTCTGCGGCAATATCCTCGTAAAGATCGGCGATCGGATCGCCCTTGGCCTGAATGTAGGTCGCGGTCCACGGAACGCCTGCGGCATTGCTGTAGAAGAGGGCGCTGTCGTGGTTGGCAAAATGCGCCCCTAAGCCGGCCTCCTCCAATTGTTCCGGAGAAGCGTCTTTTGTCAGCTTGTAAACCATCGTCGCGATCATTTCCAGATGGGCGAACTCTTCTGTTCCGATGTCGGTCAACAGGCCAATCACCTTGTCAGGAATCGTATAGCGCTGGTTCAGATAACGGAGTGCGGCTGCCAATTCTCCATCTGCACCGCCGTACTGCTCCATCAGAAATTTGGCCATCCTGGGGTCACATTTGCTGACGCGAACCGGATATTGCAATTTTTTCTCGTAAATCCACACGATGTTTTACTCCTCCTTATAGCGTTATACTTGCCAGGGCCAGGGAGTGTCAGTCCATTGCCACGGGAAACCGGAGAAGCTGTGGCCGAAGTTCATCAACGGCCCGTAGCAGGATTCAAATTCATGGACCAATCTCCAGCGCTTTTCCGTAAACTGATTGTACTGTTTGACCGCTTGAGCATCCCCTTTGTGGGTGTCAAGGTACAGATTCAGTTCAACCAGGACAAAATCCAACGCCTGTATTTCCTCCAGCAATTTATAGTACCGCTCGTCAACCTGTCTTTGATCGCTCATTAACAATCCCTCATTTCTTGAATCGCATTGCGCCCGTTATACGGACTGAACAATGCGGGCCAGAGTACACCGTTTCTCAAAGCTTCAAAGGGGGAAAATTGCGGTAAATCAGGCGGCTGAAACCCCATATACAGCTGCGGCGGCGTAGAATACCATTTAACCAACACCGGCGGACAAGGATCGAACGGGCTTACGTACGGTCGCCATGCCTTAAATTGAGAATACAAGCTTAATTTACCTCCTTATCAATAGTCATCTAACCATCCAATACCACTGTACGTTTATCCCTATTTATTTGTGTTGGGTAAAGGCCTATTTACGGGCATTCATCCCGATCGACAAAAAAATAGCGTCCCGAATGCAGGAGATTCGGGACGCTATATGCATGTTTATTCCCCGTCCAAATGCGGGATGGTAATCGTAAATTTGGTCGACTCTGACGATGAGTGGCAGCGGATGGTTCCGTTATGCTTCTCAATAATGTTCTTGCAGATGGATAAACCGATGCCGGTTCCGTTGTCTTTGGTGCTAAAGAAGGGATGAAACAGCTGCCCCACGATCTCGTCAGGGATTTGCTCGCCGTTGTTTTCTACGACAATCGTCACCTTTTCATCGGTGCAGCCGGAGGTGATGCGTATACGCTTGTCCGCTCGCAACTGAACGGCTTCGATCGCATTGTTAAACAGGTTGACCAGGACCTGTTTTAACCCCTCCTGGTAACAGTATAGCGAACAGTCGTCGATATCCCGCTCAAGGATGATGTTCTCGGCGATCAGCCGTGGCGTGATCAATACCTCAACTTCGTTTAACAGCTGCTTCAGGTCTACTTTTTTAAATACTTCGTCGAGAATTGGTTTCTTGGAGAAGCTGAGAAAGCCGGTGATTTGCCGATGAAGATTGTCGAATTCATGCATGATGACGTGTATGTAGGATTCCAGATCCTTTTGTCCTTGCGTAGACTCCTGAATCAGCTTCAGGAAACCTTCAATTGCACACAGCGGATTCCGCAATTCGTGTGCCATGTTGGCAGCCAGCTTGCCTAGTATCGTCAATTTGTCGTTATGTAGATAGGTGATCGTTTCTTCCTTCTGTGTCAATTCTGCATTGACTAATTGTTCAAAATGATAGACGGCCCAGTAAAGGCTTTCATCAATTGCCTCGCCAATGCGTTTTTCCAGATAAATCGTCTCCTGCTGCGTAAGCGTCAACGAGGGAAGGGCAGGGCGCAGGACATTCCAAAAAACATTTCGAAACAGTTGGAAACTGCGAAGAATAGAAGAGAGAGGATAGTGCTTGGCACGCAGCCAAACCCCCATGTCGAGCGACCAAGCTTGCAGTTCGGCTTGAACATCCTCTACGAGAGAACGAGCGATCAAAAGGGTCCGACCCTCGGCAAATTCGATCGGGATCGTAACCTCGATCATTTTTTCTTTCACTTCATGAAGCCAACGTTTCGTGATGGTAGGATTCAAGGTGATAATTTTCTCCGAGATTTCCTCGAGATTAAGCAAATTAGTGTCGATCATCGCGTCCTCCCCCTCATTTATCGTATTAAACCAATTTTATAATTGCAAGAATCTTTCCCGGTTTTTAGTCAAAAATCGTTTTCCAAATTACGACAAAAAATCTCGATTCCCGCCTGACAACTCTGGAAAAGTCCATTTGGCATGTCCCTCTTAACTATGGCATACAATGAAACAAGCCCAATTTTCCGGGAGGATGGAATGAACGGGGACTTTTGGATTGCCTTTTTCAATATTTTTGTAATCGACCTGGTATTGAGCGGCGACAATGCCGTCGTCATCGGGATGGCTTGCCGCGGGCTTCCCCCGTTGGAGCGCAAACGCGCCGTCCAATACGGTACGTTGGGAGCCGTCTTGCTGCGAGTCGTGCTGACTGGGATGGCTACGTGGATGTTGAATATTCCGCTGATCAAGGCCATCGGGGGTCTTCTTCTGCTCTGGATTGCGATCAAGCTGTTAATCGAAGACGGGGGAGAAACCACGGAAGTCACCTTTAGCCAAACAATGGGACAGGCGGTCAAAACCATCATTCTGGCTGATTTTGTGATGAGTCTGGACAACGTCCTTGCCGTTGGCGGAGCGGCTCATGGTAATCCATGGTTAGTAGTATTCGGACTGGGACTCAGTATTCCTTTATTGATGTGGGGCAGCTCGCTGGTTGCGCGATTGATGAACCGCTTTTCGTTTCTCGTGTACATCGGGTCAGGCATCTTGGCGTATACGGCCGTAGAAATGCTGCTGGATGATCCGTTTTTCTGGAGGTTTAAGGAAATGATTCCATACTCGACATCCTGGATTCCACAGACGGCAGTCATTTTGGTGTTGTTGATCGGAAAGGTGAAGAGGAGATTTGGCTGATCCCAAGGGGCGTTGGACGAACGTCCCTGTTGCATGCAAACAGTCTGCGAAAGGGAATACTACCGTGTATGAATCTCGGCAGAAAGGAAAAGGGTGAATGAATTCCGGCATATTGGCGCTGTGGGGAATATGGGATACGCTTTACCACCGTTGTACGAGACTGCAGTATGTCGACAAGGGACGAAACATTTTTCGCTACGTATTGCTCCGGTACCAGGGAGAACCGTTGATTACAGCGGATCATCAGGAAATAGTCCCTGGAGATCTCATCCTCAAACTCCATATCCATAATTATTTGCTGGCAAAGCTGTTTTACGGAATCAATAACGATGTCAAATTGGCGTTGTTGCTGCGCCGGTACAGTCAGCAGTCGCTCCCGCAGCTGGCACAGCTGCTGGCAGAGCATCCGAGAGCGGCAGAAGTAAAGGGGCTCGTTGGAACCACATTGTTGTATAGGGGCGTGGAGCCGTTCGGCTTTAACGTCTCTGATGTTCCGATCAATTGGTTTTTTCGTTACAAGCGCTGGTACCTCAAACTCATGCTGAGCATCCTCCATCCGGAGGGAAGAAAACGCGTTCGCAAAGGGCAGCAGGAGCCGGCGCTGAAACGGGTCTACATATCAAAAGAAGAACTGCTCCGTCGTTATTTACCGACGGCGTCAGAGGTAAAGGTGCTATGAAACCATATATTCTCATCTGCACGGAAGAGTGGGCCGGCAGCGGTCACCAGATGGCAGCCCTGTCGCTGCAGCAGGCGTTTCAAGACAAAGCACCCGAGGCAAATGTACGAGTGGTTGGAGGTTTGGCGACAGCCAGTCCACTCTTGCGCAGCCTCTCCCGTATCACCTACTACAACAGCTTGCGCAACACGCCTTCGCTATGGCAGCGTATCTACGACAACAGCAATGCCTTAGCCTTGCTTCTGCAAAAACCGCTTGCCGTCTCGTTATCTAAACGTTTGTACGACAAGCTGATCCGAACAGGGCCAGATGTGGTCATTGCCACCCACGCCTACTGTCTGCCTGCTTTGGCAGAGGCAAAACGAAAACTGGCAAAGCCGTTCCGCCTGGGGTGCGTTGTCACTGACTTTCACGTCAACCGTTTTTGGGTGCATCCGGCCGTTGATTTTTACCTCGTTGCCCATGAACAAGTAGCAGAGCAGCTATCCGGGCTGTTTCACGTTGCCCCGGAGAAGATCTACAGCTTCGGTATCCCCATCCGGCCGGCATTTATGACGGCACGACTGCGTCCCAACCAGGAATGGCGCAATCAGTTGGGGTTGCATCCAGAGCGCTTTACGGTTTTGCTGACGGGCGGGGAAGGGAAATGCAGTAATTTTGAACCGGTGTTGGCCCGTCTGCTGCACTTTCAGACGCCCCTGCAAATTATCGCGATCACCGGGAAGAATACCGGCCTGCTGGCGCGATTGCAAAAGACGGTCGAAAAAAGCCGTTCTGCCTTTGGCCATACGGTGCGGATACTCGGATTTGAAGAAGCGATTTGGGAGTGGATGGGTGCGGCAGATGTGATCATTACAAAGCCGGGCGGACTCACCTGTTCGGAGGCGCTGGCCATGGGCAAGCCGCTTCTCTTGTATCAGCCGCTGCCCGGCCAGGAGAAAAAAAACAGCGCTTTCCTGCGGGCGTGCGGCGTTGCCGAAGAGGCGCAGTCGCTTGAACAGATCGCTTCTATTCTGGGGGAATGGCAGGCGGAGAGGGAGCGCTGGCAATCAGTTGCCCAGCGAACAGCAAAGCTGGGGAGAGCGGATTCAGCCTACCAGGCCGCCGAGGAAATCCTCACAAAAATAATGTAAAAAATTTCAACCTGACTATAACGCATAAATGGCATCCTCTTCGCAAACAGTATTCTTACAGAGGAGGTGATTGAGAGATGGCTAATAGCAACAACCTTTTGGTACCTCAAGCGAATCAGGCTCTGGATCAACTGAAGTATGAGATTGCTCAAGAGTTTGGCGTACAGTTGGGCGCTGACACTACTTCCCGCCAGAACGGAAGTGTCGGGGGAGAAATTACGAAGCGTTTGGTAAGCTTTGCAGAACAACAGTTGGCTCGTTAATCAATAGATTACCTTTCATATAACTTATAAAGGAGATGTATGTAAATGGCACGCAGCAACCGTCTGCTCGTATCCCAAGCAAACCAGGCTTTAGATCAACTGAAGTACGAAATCGCTTCGGAGTTCGGCGTACAATTGGGCGCTGACACCACTTCCCGCCAAAACGGAAGCGTTGGGGGAGAAATCACCAAGCGCCTGGTTTCTTTCGCTGAACAACAACTTGCCGGCAAATAAGGACAACCGAATAGCTGGATGAAGGGGAAAGCACCTTTGCCGGTGCTTTTCCTTTTGAAAGAATGGGGGAAATTACCTGAATAAGAAGCTGTTTTTCGAAGACAATATCAGCCAGGAGGCGAAAAACATGTACACACACTATCCTAGCACGCAAGGAACCAGCAGCATTTCCGGCGGAGCCCAAGCGATGTTTCAACCCAATTTTGCCGGAACCAGCACCCAGCAAGTAAGGCAGGATATTGCCCGCGAAGGCGGATTTGGTTATGGCCAGATGGGCGGCTACCAGCAGCATGCCCCGCAGCATTTCTATTCGGGCGGCGCTCAAGCCATTTTCCAACCCAATTTCGCCGGGACAAATGCCCAAGCGGTAAGACAGGACATCAGCCGCGAAGGCGGATTTGGCTACGGCCAGATGGGCGGTTACCAGCAGCATGCGCCCCAGCAGCATATGATGCATCAGGCCTATCCAAGCGGTGTGCAGGCGATCTACCAGCCTAACTTCGCCGGGACGAATGCTCAAGCGGTAAGGCAGGACATCAGCCGCGAAGGCGGATTTGGCTACGGTCAGATGGGCGGCTTTGGGCAGCAGGCAACCCATATGCATGCAGCCGGAGCCGAAGCGATCTTCCACCCGAATTTTGCCGGATCTTATCCGCAGCAAATCAGGCAGGATATCGCCCGTGACGGCGGGTTTGCCTACGGTCAACAGCAGATGGGAGGCTATCAGCAGCAGCAGCAACAGCAGATCCCGCAGTTGTCGTACGGTGCCCATTCCGTCTTCCAACCCGGTTTTGCCGGCACGAATCCGCAACAAGTCAGACAGGATATGGGAATGTCCGCTGGCGTGGCTCACCAAGGAAGAAGTATATAAAAATGGAACATATTCCCCGTTCTTTCGACTCATACTAAGGGACGAAAGGCGGGGATTTCGTTTGTTTGGTTGGTGGCTGCTGGCAGGAATCATCGGTCTATTGGTTCTCATCATACTTACTCCGCTTCACATCCAGATTACGTATCGGCGCATAGAAGACAACGACCATCTCGTCGTGCAGGTTAAGGCTTGGTTTGGTTTGATCCGAGTGAAAAAAGAAGTGCCGATTCTCAAGTTTCACATGGATGACATTCAACCGGAAATCGTCGCAAGGGTGGGAGACGAACATGAAAAACACCGCCATAAGGTGATCGGCTGGGAAACCGTACAAAAATGGTCGCATCAATACCACTACTGGCTGGAGCAGATCCACGACTTACAGCCGATCGTCAGACAAATGCTGCGGCGGGTGTACTGCAAGCAGATTGAGTGGAACACCGTTATGGGAGCGGGGGACGCAGCTGCTACCGGAGTGCTGACAGGGTTGGCTTACGGAGTGAAGAGCATCATCGTATCGGTATTCTCCCATTACCTGACGATGTATACGGTACCCCGCATCAGCGTACAGCCGCTTTGGGACACGAAAGCGGTTCGCACGCGGTTTACCTGCAGGCTGCAGTTCCGGGTAGTTTTTGCCGCCGCAGCAGCAGTTCGGATCATGTTGAAATTAAGAAAAGGACGCCAGCGCAAATGGGAGGCTGCCTCGACAAGGGCATGACGAGCTGCAGGCAGCACTTCATTTTTGCCAAACTTGAGGAGCTTCTTGTATAATGGTAGAGTGTCAATTGAATCAAAGTATGCATTCCTTCAGGGCAGGGTGAAATTCCCGACCGGCGGTGATCACTTAGGTGTAAGCCCGCGAGCCCCTCGTCCGCATAAGCGGCAGGGTGCAGGATCTGGTGCGAATCCAGAGCCGACAGTACAGTCTGGATGGGAGAAGGAGTCATGGTATAGGTGTGTCCTTAAACCAGGTTTAGGGGCTTTGTTTCCTATTACCTAAATTCCTCGTTCCAGGCCTTGGAGTATCATTCCAAGGCTTTTTATTTTGACAAAAAGGAGCGGGTTTATGGATGAAACAAGCTACATGGAGCTAGCATTGACACTGGCAAAGAGCATGAAAGGACAGACGGGAACCAACCCCCTGGTAGGGGCTGTCGCAGTGAATGGCGGAAGAATCGTCGGCACAGGCGCACATATGCGGCAGGGAGAGGCACATGCCGAGGTGCATGCCCTCAACATGGCAGGAAGCCATGCAAAAGGCTGCACGCTTTACGTGACCCTGGAACCCTGCAGTCACCATGGCAGGACTCCTCCTTGCGTGGAACGCATCATCCGCGAACAGGTAAAGCGGGTGGTGATCGCCGCCCTGGATCCCAACCCGCTTGTCGCCGGAAAAGGCGTTCAGCGTCTGCGCGAGGCAGGCATCGAGACAGAAGTTGGCCTTTTGGAGGCGGAAGCCGTACAGATGAATGAAGTGTTTCACAAGTTCATCACCCGGCAGATGCCGTTTATCACCTTGAAGGCGGCCATGACGCTGGACGGGAAGATAGCAACGGTCAGCGGGGACAGCCGATGGATCAGTTCAGAAGCTTCCCGGGCCGAGGTTCATAGTCTGCGCCACCAGCACGATGCCGTAGTGGTGGGAATCGGCACGGTGGAAAAGGACGATCCGGAATTGACCACGAGAATGAAAGTAGAAGGATTGCAGCCTGTACGCATTGTCGTCGATTCGACGCTGCGGCTCTCTCCCCGGGCCAAAGTGGTGCAGGACAAGAAAGCTCCGACGCTCGTCCTGACCACAGCAGGGGTTTCCGCGGAAAAGCGGAGGCAGCTGGAGGCAGCGGGAGTGGAGGTCGTCGAGGTGAATGACGCTCCACCCGTCGATTTGCAAAAGGCGATGGAGCTGCTCGCAAGTCGGGGCATCAGCTCGGTATTGGTCGAAGGAGGAGCGGTTCTCGGGGGAGCCATGCTGCAAGCGCGGCTCGTCGACAAACTGATTGTATACATTGCGCCCAAGATCGTAGGGGGCGAAACCGCGCCGCCGGCATGGAAAATGGCAGGAGTGCCGCTGATCAGCCAGGCTGTAACATTTCGGCAGATTTCGTACCAGCAGGTAGGAGAGGATATGCGGTTTACAGGCTATCCCGTCTACCACTCACAGCAGGTTTGAGAAGAGAGGTGGACCAGTTATGTTTACAGGCATTGTTGAGGAAATTGGCACATTACAATCCGTTTCAACCACAGCGGAAGCCTGCAAATTGGCGATCTTAGCCCAGAGGGTTGTGGAAGACGTACAGCTTGGCGACAGCATTGCCGTCAACGGGATTTGTCTGACTGTTACTTCTTTTCATAAACAAGGGTTTACGGCTGACGCCGTGCCGGAGACCGTCCGCCGCACCAATCTGTCCCAATTAAAGACGGGCGACCCGATCAATCTGGAACGGGCGATGAGGGCTGACGGGCGTTTTGGCGGCCACTTTGTCACGGGACATATCGATGGCACGGCCGTGCTGACCGGGAGAAGACAGGAAGGCAGCGCTCTGATCCTGTCATTTGCCCCTGAACGGGAAGAGCTGTTGAAATACATTCTGCCCAAAGGCTCGGTAGCCCTTGACGGTATCAGTCTCACCGTGATGGATGTAGGGGAAGCAGAGTTTCGCATCTCTGTCATCCCGCACACGTTGGCGAAGACGGCACTTCACGCGAAATTGCCGGGGGAAAAAAGCAATCTGGAATGCGACATGCTCGGCAAGTACATGGAGCGCTTCCTGCTTCATCGCGAGGAACGGCAGAAGAAGCCCCGGCTCGACGAACGGTTTCTGCAAGAACATGGGTTTATCTGACAACGAAGGGAGCTTTTTGAATATGTTCGATACGATAGAAGCAGCCTTGGAAGATTTGCGGAACGGAAAGGTGATCATTGTCGTCGATGACGAAAACAGGGAGAACGAAGGTGATCTGGTAGCTCTCGCGTCGGCAGCCAACGCTGAGGTGATCAATTTTATGATTACCCACGGCAAGGGACTGGTCTGTGTCCCCATCACCGAAGAGAAAGCACAGGAGCTCGCCCTGCCGTCGATGGTCAGTCAGAACACGGACGCTCACGGGACGGCTTTTACCGTCTCTATCGATCACGTCAGCACGACGACCGGCATATCCGCATTCGAACGGGCCGAGACGATTCGAGCGATGATCGATCCGCAGTCGGCGGCAGAGGATTTTCGCCGTCCGGGACACATCTTTCCGCTCGTCGCCAAAAAAGGCGGGGTATTGCGGCGGGCCGGACACACGGAAGCGGCAGTCGATTTGGCCCGCTTGTGCGGCGCCTATCCTGCCGGCGTCATTTGCGAAGTGATCAAAAGCGACGGAACGATGGCCCGCGTACCCGATCTGCTCGAGATGAAGCGGGAGTACAATCTGAAGCTGATCACCATCGCCGACCTGATTCAGTACCGCAGAAAAATGGAAAAACTGGTGAAGCGGGAGGCGGAAGCAAACATCCCGACGGCCTACGGCAAGTTCAAGGCGATTTCCTACAGCAATGCCGTGGACGGTCAAGCCCATGTAGCATTCGTCATGGGCGACGTCCATACAGACGAGCCTGTACTGGTCCGGGTGCACTCGGAATGCTTGACTGGAGATATTTTTGGATCCGAAAAATGCGATTGCGGACCGCAGCTGCAGGGGGCATTGCGGCAAATCGCCGAGGAGGGCAGAGGGGTGCTTCTCTACATGCGCCAGGAGGGGCGAGGAATCGGCATTCACAACAAGCTGCGGGCTTATCAACTGCAGGAGATGGGATATGACACAGTGGAAGCGAATGAAAAGCTGGGCTTTCCGGCCGATTTGCGGGACTACGGCATCGGCGCTCAGATTCTGCGCGACCTGGGGATCAGCCGGATGCGCCTGTTAACCAATAATCCAAAGAAGATCAAAGGTCTGGAAGGATACGGGCTGGAAGTGACGGAAAGGGTCCCGATTCAGATCAAGCCAAACGCAAACAATGAAAAGTACTTGGAAACGAAGAAAGAAAAACTCGGCCACATGCTGAATCTGCACTAAGGGAGCGATACACGTGAAAAAGATCTACGAAGGACAACTGGTAGGAAGCGGACTGAAGTTTGGGATTGTCGTCGGACGTTTTAATGAATTTGTCACCGGGAGACTGCTTTCAGGTGCCTTGGACGCGCTGAAGCGGCACGGCGTGGAGAGGGAAGAAATCGAAGTAGCCTGGGTTCCAGGAGCTTTCGAAATCCCCCTGATTGCCCAGAAAATGGCGACGAGCAAAAAGTACGACGCGGTGATCACATTGGGGGCCGTGATCCGCGGTGCAACCCCGCATTTTGATTACGTCAGCAGTGAAGTGGCCAAGGGAGTGGCGGCCATCGCCTTGAAAGCAGAGGTTCCGACGATCTTTGGGGTGCTGACGGTAGACTCGATCGAACAAGCGATCGAGCGCGCCGGGACGAAAGCGGGAAATAAAGGCTGGGAAGCGGCGGTAAGCGCCATCGAGATGGCCAATCTGATCAGATCGATGGGCGAGGCTGAATGAACGTTAAATTCGCAGTAAAAAAATGGCACCGTTAGTGGTGCCATTTTTTCATTTTAAAATATAGGAATCATTCACTATAAAAGGCGAATCCTGGTTATCCGATGACTATAGAAAAGACCAAAGGAGAAGCAGTCAATGGAAACCTATTTACGCAGAAAATTTTTTAGATACCTATTGGGGTGTCCCTTTCAGCCTGCCAAAAAAAATCAGACGGGAGAGATGCTTCTCGTTAAGGGGGGCATGATCAAATGGGGCACTTTCTCTGTCTCCTTATTCTTCATGATTTCGCTTGTGTTAATCTCGTTGTTCTCCGATGACCCTTTTACCGAAATCCAGTTCGCGCTCATCCTCACTGTTGCCCTGTTTTTGGGGTTGGGTTGTTTGGCACTTCATCTTTCCAAAATCGTTATTAGTGAGGCGGCCATTACTTCCTATAAATGGTATGGGAAAAAATCCATCCGCTTTTCGGACATCAAGGAAGTTGATTACACAAGTTTTTTTGGCGGGTGCATCGTTTTAAAAGACGGGGATAAGTCTGTGTGGGTTCCGATCGAGAACGTGGGCACTGCTGAATTCGTGACGCTTTTATGTGAGAAATTGGGGCGGGAGCAATGTGGGAAAGCCGTACAGGCGATATATACGCGAAAACAGGAGCTGGCGCGGTTTATGTGAGAGTTCGGTGGAGAACGCCGGTTAGGCACTAAGCAAAAATACGGCATGATTCATTAAAATGATGTGCCGAGGGAATGATACTACCTATACGACATGATTAGCTTAGAGTGTATTACAGAGGAGGTATCATTCATGGCAGACCATCCCATACAGGGTTTAATGAAGACCACCATGGAGAACTTGAAACAAATGGTGGATGTTAACACGATTATCGGTGATCCCGTGGAAACGCCTGACGGGAGTGTCATCCTGCCGATTTCCAAAGTAGGGTTTGGCTTTGCTTCGGGAGGAAGCGAGTTTGAATACGCTAACGAGCGATCCGGTTCGGGCTCGTCAGGGGGCTCGGAGCATCCGTTTGGCGGGGGGAGCGGCGGCGGTGTTTCCATCACACCTGTTGCTTTTTTGGTCGTCAGCAAAAATGGCGTCCGTTCCATCCCGCTGGAAAATACGACCCACTTGTACGATCGGATTTTGGACTCTGTCCCACAGTTGATCGACAAAATCCAAAGCGCCTTCTCCAATAACAAAAACAACCAGGGAAGTTCGGCGAAACACATCGTAACCGATGTTCCCGAGCACGGCGACATTGATGATTTTTTGAATAAAATGTGAGAGAAAATCCCGGAAGCGGAAAAAAGCTCCGGGATTTCTCTTTTTGTTATTCCAGTTCCATTAACAGATCGCCGGCTTCGATCATATCGCCAGCCTTGACGTTGATGGCTTTTACCTTGGCGTCGGACGGTGCCTGCAGGGTCGTTTCCATTTTCATCGCTTCGCTGACCAGCAGGTGTTCTCCTTTGCGCACTTTGTCGCCGACTTCCACCAGCACCTTCAGCACCTTGCCGGGCATCGATGCGCCCAGCTGGTTCGGGTTTTGCGGGTCGGCCTTGACTCTTTGCTTCACAGTCACCTGTGCCGCTTGGTCGCGGACGACGATCTCCCGGGGCTGTCCGTTTAATTCAAAGTAGATGATCCGCTTTCCGTCAGGCTGCAGATCGCCAATCGCAACCAGCTTGATGATCAGCGTCTTGCCTCGTTCGATGCTGACGGCAGTCTCTTCGCCGGGACGCAGGCCGTAGAAGAAGGTAGGCGTATCGAGGTAAGAGAGGTCGCCGTACTCCTTCAAGCTCTGGTCGTACTGCAAAAATACCTGCGGGTACATAATGTAGGAGAGAACATCCAGCTCGCTGGCCTCCCGTCCAATCTTGGCCGATATTTCTTCCCGCACTTTGGCGAAGTCGACAGGCGCCAACAGTTCTCCCGGACGGGTGGTAAAGTACTCGCGCCCTTTCAGGACAACCTGCTGCAGACGCTCGGGGAAACCGCCAGGCGGCTGTCCGAGATACCCCTGGAAGAACTGGATGACGGAATCGGGGAAGTCGATCCGCTCCCCTTTTTCGTAGATGTTTTCTTCCGTCAGGTTGTTCTGCACCATAAACAGGGCCATGTCGCCGACCACTTTGGAAGACGGGGTTACCTTGACGATGTCGCCAAACATGCGGTTTACCGTCGTGTACATCGCCTTGACTTCGTCCCAGCGCCCCTCCAGACCGACAGCTTTTGCCTGCTGCTCCAGATTGGAGTACTGGCCGCCCGGCATTTCGTGCACGTACACTTCAGCGTTGCTGGCTTTCAGGCCGCTCTCGAAGCCCTGATAGTAGGGTCGGATGTCCCCCCAGTAGTCAGACAGCTTGTTCCACGCAGCCAGATCGAGGCCGGTCTCCCGTTCGTTGTGCTCCAGGGAGGCGATGAGCGCATTGATGCTCGGCTGCGAGGTGAGGCCGGACAAGGAACTGACACAGGCGTCGACGATGTCCACTCCCGCTTCGACAGCCTTCAGCAGGATAGCCGCGCCGTTGCCGGACGTGTCGTGGGTATGCAGGTGGATCGGGATGCCGATCTCCTGTTTCAGCGCGTTCACCAGCTGATAGGCGGCATAGGGCTTGAGCAGGCCGGCCATATCTTTGATCGCGAGGATCTGGGCTCCTGCCTTTTCCAACTGCTTCGCCAGATCGACGTAGTAGCCGAGCGAGTACTTCGTCCGGTTCGGATCGAGGATGTCTCCGGTGTAACAGATCGCCGCCTCGGCGATTTTGCCGGTGTTGCGGACAGCATCGATGGCGACGCGCATGCCTTCCAGCCAGTTGAGGCTGTCAAAAATCCGGAAGACGTCGATGCCGTGCTCCGCCGACGCTTTGACAAACGCTTGAATCACGTTGTCAGGGTAGTTGGTGTAGCCTACGGCGTTGGCGCCGCGCAGCAGCATCTGGAACAGGACGTTCGGAATCTTTTCCCTCAGGAGGGCAAGCCGGTCCCAAGGGGATTCACGCAAAAAGCGCATGCTCGTATCAAAGGTGGCGCCGCCCCACATCTCCAGCGAGAAGAGGTCGTGGGCCATTTTGCCTGTCGCTTCCGCAATCGCAACCAGGTCGTAAGTGCGGACGCGGGTGGCGAACAGCGACTGATGGGCGTCCCGGAAGGTGGTGTCAGTGAGCAGCACCTTGTTTTGCGCCTGGATCCACTTGACGAGCCCGTCGGCGCCTTCCCGCTCCAGGATCTGCTTCGTTCCCTCGGGATAGGGCTGCGAGAACGGGGTTCGCGGGATGCGCGGGTAGTCGAAGTGCGGCTTTTTCTCATGTTTCGGCAGTCCCGGATAACCGTTGACCAGCGTGTTGCCGATGTAGTGAAGCAGCTTCGTCCCGCGGTCCTGGCGTCCAGGGAAGACGAACAGCTCCGCTTTGGTGTCGATGAACGACGTATCGTAGCTGCCGCTTAAAAAGTCGGGATGGGTGACGACGTTTTCCAGGAACGGCAGGTTGGTCTTGACACCGCGGATGCGGAATTCGCGCAGGGTGCGAAGCATCTTTCGCGATGCTTGTTCAAAGGTGTCTCCATAAGTCGATATTTTCACAAGCAGCGAGTCGTAGTAAGGGGTGACATTGGCGCCGGGATACCCGTTACCTCCGTCCAGACGAACGCCGAAGCCTCCGCCGTCGCGCCAGGCCAGAATACGTCCCGTATCGGGGGCGAAGCCGTTTTCCGGGTCTTCTGTCGTCACCCTGCACTGGATGGCGTAACCGCTCATCTTTACGTCTTCCTGGGAATTTATGGAAATTTTTGGATCTGTCAAGGCATGTCCTTCCGCGATGAGGATTTGCGTCTGGACGATGTCGATGCCTGTGATTAATTCGGTAATCGTATGTTCAACTTGAATTCGCGGATTTACTTCGATAAAATAATATTTCTGATCAGGAGTAAGCAAAAATTCGACGGTTCCGGCATTGCTGTAGCCGGCCTGCTTCATCAAGGTGAGCGCAGAGCGGCAAATCGATTCGCGAAGTTCATCGGACAATGCCAGGCTGGGCGCTACTTCCACGACTTTTTGATGGCGGCGCTGCACAGAGCAATCCCGCTCGAACAGGTGGACGACATTGCCGTACTGATCGCCGATGATCTGCACCTCGATGTGCTTGGGGTTCTCCAGGTAACGCTCCAAATAGACAGTGGCGTTGCCAAAGGAGGAGCGGGCCTCCGAACGCGCCCGGTCAAGCGCATCCTGCAGCTGATCCTGGCTGCGGACAATCCGCATTCCGCGGCCGCCGCCGCCTGAGACGCCTTTGATGATGATCGGGTAGCCGTGTTCTTTGGCGAACAGCATCGCCTCTTGCAGCGATTCAATGGGTTTGGGAGTTCCCGGGATGACGGGGACGCCGGCTTCGACAGCCAGGTTGCGAGCCGCCACCTTATCGCCAAACTTTTCAATCAAATCAGAGGCGGGTCCAATAAAGATGATGCCTTCCTCCTGGCAGCGACGGGCAAATTCGGCATTTTCTGCCAAGAAGCCGTAGCCGGGGTGAATCGCGTCAATGTCGTTGCGCTTGGCGATCTCGATGATGCTTTCAATGTCCAGGTAAGCTTCAATCGGTCCTTTCCCTGCACCGACCAGATAAGACTCGTCAGCTTTAAAACGGTGAAGCGACGTGTTGTCCTGCTCCGAGTAGACAGCGACAGTCCGAATGCCGAGCTCAGTTGCAGCCCGAAAAATTCGGATGGCAATTTCGCCGCGATTGGCGACGAGCAGTCTGTTGATTTTTCTGATCTGCATGGTTTTCTCCCCCTTGGCTCTCCGTCTTTTGAGGTGTAAAATCTCTTTGTATAGTTCAAATATACATAAAATCGAAACATTTTTCATCCGTTTTCCCAGTATTTTTACCGGATAAAGATATAAATGATGTGGCGCTGCTTTCTATTCGCCGAAATGGGGAAGAACTGGAGACTAAATGCAAAGCGCAAATATGGTACACTAGTGATTGTTCGTTTGAGAGACATCAGATGCTTGGTTTAGGTAGGAGTGTACGAGAATTATGGAATTGCTGATCGTCATCACAATGACTGCGCTTATTAGCTGCATCGACACCGTCTCATATGCCGCGCGCCTGTCCGCCGCCCGCACCCGCCGCGTCGGCGCATCCGGCTCGCTGTTTAATATTCTCGTGATTTTCTCGAGGTTCGCTGTGATGGCCCAGATGCTGGTCCTGGGCTGGATGCTGGACCGCGCCATTCACCTGGGCAGAACGGATGAGCTGTTTTTCCAACTCCGGTTTGTCCTGCTGTCGATGAGCGGCGGGATTGTCGTGGGGATGCTGATCCTACCGTCTGTCGCGCGGATTTTGGCGATCGGGACATTAAAGCTGGACCAGCATGGGAGCGTGCCGAAAATCGTCTTTCAAGAGGGGCTGTTCCGCACGCTGCGAAAGCTTCCCTCTCAATTCTGGCTGCCTTCTTTTCGCGCCAATTGGCGGCAGATCAGGGCTGCCGATCTGACGTATTCCTTTCTCTTGATGAATGCCGTCATTTTTTCCTTTTATTCGATCGCCAATCTCTCGGCGCTGCTGGCCGGTGCGATGGTCCCGGGGTTTCGTTCGTTTGCCCAGCAGATGGCTTCGGTCATCAACGGCGTCGGAACGATCCTGCTGGTGATCTTCGTCGACCCGCTCAGCGCCAAGCTGATGGATGACGTGGTCATCGAAAAAAGGCCGCTGCGCGACCTGAAAGCGGCCGTCTTTCAACTGGGCGTCGGCCGCCTGCTGGGTACGTTCATCGCCCAGCTGCTGCTCTGGCCGTTTGCCTATTTTATCAAATGGGTGGTCCTGCTCTTTCCGCCCGCTTGAATACCGCTCCCATCCTTCGTCGAGAATGGTAGTTAGGGAAGGAGGGTTCGCATGCAACTGATGGAAAAAGAGGCCGCCGAGATCTGGCGGCTGTTGATCCCGCCCAGGCACTGGCTGTTTTCGGACGAGTTGCCCAGGGACGAGTTTATCTTCACCTATCGCGGGAAAATCTACTTCGTCAATAATGACGGCTCCGTACTGTCGATGGAGAAGCCGGCCTGCCTGGAATTGATGAAACTGGGCGACCTGCTGGATCATCTGGTCTTCTCCGACGACACGTACGACTTTGACGACAACGGCATATTTGACATCGGCACCATCCTGCGGCACATGGGCTACGTGGTTCCCACTTACCGCAAGCAGGAGAGGGGAACCTACCTGATCGAGATCGTCAACACGCTTGACCCCGATGTGATGGTAACCCGTTACGAACTCAGGCAGGTCAGCTTTGTCTTCGCCCTCTATCACGCCATGATGCGCTGCCGTGAGTTAAATGAGAAGTCCGGCTGGGAGTCCGAGCATGAGGTAAAAGAGATTTCACGCTGCACTGACACAGTCCTTCTCCAATGAGCCCTAACGCATCCAGATAGTGAAAAGTAAAGGGAAATCGGGTATGATGGAATGTGTACATACTTTACCCATGAGGAGGAATTACCGTGACAGTAGAACGTCAAGGCGTCGTTACTTTTAAAGACCAAGCAGTTACCCTGCTCGGACCGGAGATCAAGGTAGGGGATAAAGCACCTAACTTTACGGTACTGGCGAATAACCTGAGCCCGGTTACGCTGGACAATTCGAAGGGCAGCGTACGGATCATTTCTGTAGTGCCTTCGCTCGATACCGGTGTGTGCGACGCGCAAACCCGCCGCTTCAACGAAGAAGCTGCCAAACTGGAAGGAGTCAAGATTTTGACCATTTCCGTCGACCTGCCGTTCGCACAGGCTCGCTGGTGCGGCGCTGCCGGCATCGACAAGGTGCAGACGCTGTCCGACCACCGCGACCTTTCCTTCGGTCTCGCTTACGGTGTAGCCATTAAAGAACTGCGCCTGTTGTCCCGTGCTGTATTCGTCATCGATTCCAGCGACAACGTCGTCTACGTTGAGTACGTTCCTGCAGTTGGCCAGCATCCGAACTACGAGGCAGCTATCGAAGCGGCCAAAGCTGCGAAGTAAACTTCTTTGCGGAGAAACAAACAAGCCTTTCCTTGCAGCGCAAGGAGAGGCTTGTTGTCTGTTGGCCGAATCTTACTGCTCCGTCAGAATCAGCGGTCCGTCGCCGGTGATCGCGATGGTGTGCTCGTACTGGGCAGACAGGCCGCCGTCGATCGTCCGGGCCGTCCAGCCGTCGTCGTCGATGGTGGCGTGATAGCTGCCTGTGTTCAGCATCGGTTCGATGGTCAGCACCATGCCTTCCTTCAGGCGAGGCCCTTTGCCGGCAGGGCCGTAGTGAGGAACGTACGGATCCTCGTGCATCTCTTCCCCGATGCCGTGGCCGGTAAAATCGCGGACGACGGAAAATCCATTGGCTTCGGCAAAGGTTTGGATGGCGTGCGAAATGTCTCCGATGCGGTTGCCGACGACTGCCTGCTTGATCCCGAGATACAGTGCTTCTTTGGTCGTGTCGAGCAGTTTTTTCGCCGTTTCGGAAACGTTGCCGACCGCATATGACCAGGCGGAATCGGCCAGCCAGCCGTTCAGGTTCACCACCATGTCGATGGTCACGATATCTCCGTCTTTGAGCGGTTCTTTGTTGGGAAAGCCGTGACAGATGACATCGTTGACGGAAGCACAGGTGGCATACGGGTAACCGTGGTACCCCTTTTGTTCGGGAGTTGCTCCGTGCTGCTTGAGGAATTGTTCAACGAACTGATCGATTTCCCAGGTTGTCACACCTGGACGAATTCGGTTTCGAATCTCACGATGGCATGCGGCCAACACTTTGCCGGCGGCATGCATATATTCAATTTCTGCTTTTGTCTTCACGACGATCACCCAGACCTCACCCCGTTGGATAAATTCTTTTGCTTTGTAAAAGATACTTTCTTGACCAATCTATTGTAACATATTCGGATAAACGGCATGCGACAACACAAAACGGTCATGACCGAAAAGGGGGGATGACAGCCATGCTACTGCAGTTCGAGGCGACAGAAGCTGACGAGGGAAAGACGATTCGCGATGTGCTGCAGTCAGCGCACGGCGTGTCGAGGCGCTTGCTGACACGTGCGAAATACGGAGGCAGCATCTGTCTGAACGGAGCGGCTGCTTACGTCACGGAGCACCTGAAAAAAGGCGACCAGGTAACGCTTTTCCTGCCGGCAGAGGAGGCAGAGACGCTCGTGCCGCAGCCAATGCCGCTGGCCATACGATATGAGGATGAGGATCTGTTAGTTCTGGCCAAACCGGCAGGTGTGGTCGTACATCCGACGCGAACCCATCCAGACGGCACGTTAGCCAACGGGGTAGTGGCGTATTGGCAGGCGAAGGGAGAAAGCCGGAAATTTCGCCCGGTCAATCGCTTGGACAAAGATACATCAGGGCTGTTGATCGTCGCGAAAAACCAGTGGGCACATGAACAGTTCGCCCGGATGCAGCGGGAGCGGACGCTTAGGCGCACCTATCAGGCGATCGCAGAGGGGCTGATCGAGGATGATCAGGGGATGGTTGAGGCGCCGATCGGACTGCGCGACGACTCGATCATCGTGCGAGAAGTGCGGCCGGACGGCCAGTATGCCCGTACGCATTACCGGGTGCTCAAAAGGGGAGAGGACATGACATGGCTGGAATTGCAGCTGCAGACTGGAAGGACCCATCAAATCCGCGTCCATCTGAGCCACCTGGGCCATCCGCTGGCAGGAGACGATCTGTACGGCGGCAGCCGGGAGAGAATCAGCCGGCAGGCACTCCACGCGGCGGCGTTGTCATTTTGCCATCCGCGCTCAAAGGAGATGCTGACGCTGACAGAGCCAGTGCCGCCGGACATGGCTCAGCTGATCGGACAGATCGAGGGGCGGGACGGAGCGGATGAATAGAGCCCGCTTACAGCGCAGGCGGTATGGGCTGCGGCTGCCGTATGCCGCATGCAGCCTCACCGCTTCCGCCGGATCGCCGAGTAATCAGACAGACTGTCCAGGCGCAGCGTTCTTTGGTACAGGCTGCTCGTGCCGAAGTTGCTCGGCGTGCCGTACGGCGTAAAGTTGGGTTCCGGGCGGTCGGGCAGCACGCCGCTCTGGTTAAAGTAAAAGGAACGGTCGCTATGGATCACCTGATCGTATCGCGTGCTCTTCGCCGTCCATGTGCCGCAGCCGGAAAGAACGAGGGCCAAACCCATCAAACAGGCAAAATACCGGCGGTCGTTCATGAAACATCACCTCACCTGTTAGCGTAAGCCCGGGGAGCCGTTTTCATTCTGCAGCTTTCATCGTTCTTCTCCGTCCAGAGGCGGAGGACAAATCCCTCCGCAGCCAGTTTTGGCCGACAAGCTTGTTCGGGTATCTTTAAGGTACAAGAGAAATCGGTTGTGGAAAGGAAGGATTGCTGATGAACCGCCTCTACCGTTCGCGTTACGACAAAAAGCTTTTCGGCTTGTGCGGTGGGATCGCCAAATTTTTGCAGATAGATGCGACACTGGTTCGCTTGATCTTTGTTGTGGTTTCGATCTTTACCGTTGTTCCAGTGTTTTTCTACTTTGTGCTCTCCTTTATCGTCCCGAAGGAGCCGTATTATCCGTTCGCGGCAGACAGGCTCCGCCGGGAATTCCCGGATTTTACCGAAAGTGACGAGCTGGACCGGGAGATTGACCGTGTCGAAAAACAGGCTCTGCAGCAGGAAGTGTACCGCTTGCGGGCGGAGTTGGCCAAATTTCGATCACATTGAAAAATCTTGTCAACAAATTTTCCTTCCCGAATACTATAGTAAAGGTACTGTTACATAGGAACAGGGAGGGAAGGTACGTGTATCTCGGCGTGTTTGACATGAATCAGCGTTTAGAGCAAACTCGCAAGGTGCTGCGGGAAAAACAGCACCTGAAAAAGCTGATTGAAGAGGACATCCTCGAGTTGGAGCGGGACGTCCGTGATTTGGAAAAGATGTTGGACACGAGAACTGATAAGGCAATCAGTTAGCCAACGCGCAAAAGATGGTTCCGGATGGGAGCCATCTTTTTTTTCGGTTCGTGCGTTCTTGTTTTGGATGAGGACTGAGCCCAGATTGTCACCATCCGGTACAAGTGATAGGATAAAATCAGAAATGAAAATCGACAGGGGGCAGGGCAATGGATACGTTTCAACAGCATTTACATACCTATCAAGCCACAGTGAAGAGCGACATGGAAAAGCGGATGGCTTTCATTCGCGACCAGATCGACGGCCAGGGTCTGGGCGGCGCCGTCGTCGGCATCTCGGGAGGCATCGACAGCGCAGTGGTTGCCGCTCTCTGCGTGCGGGCTCTCGGCCGGGAGCGGGTGATTGGCGTATGGATGCCCGCCAATTCGCTGTCCATCCATGCAGAGGATGCAGCCATATTGGCCGAGGCGATTGACCTGAACCTCGTCACGGTGGATCTGGGCCCGACTTTTGAGACGATCATGGGAGAACTGTCCCAAGTCATGGCGTTTAACGACAAGACCAAAGGAAACACGAAAGCGCGGCTGCGGATGACCACGCTGTACGCGATTGCCAACGAGAAGGGATACCTCGTCGTCGATACCTGCAACTACAGCGAACTGTACATCGGATACATGACCAAAGGGGGAGACGGCCTCGGGGACATCAACCCGGTGTCCAGTCTGACCAAACATGAAATCCGCATTTTGGCTGCAGAACTGGGCGTGCCGGAGTCGATCATCACTAAGGCCCCGTCGGCCGATCTCTGGGCCGGCCAAACAGATGAGCAGGAGATGGGCTTCACGTACGAGGAGCTGGACCGTTTCCTGATCACAGGCGAGACCACACCTCAGGCGAAGGAGCGCATTTTGCACCTGCACCGCATCTCCGAGCATAAGCGGACACTGGCCCCGGGAATCTAGAGAAGTGTCGGAGCCATTCCCGAAAGGCATGATTGCCAACCGGCAGGGATCGTTTATAATAAGGAGATACAACAGTTCATAATAAAGAGGTGGAAATACATGTCAACGACAGAGCTGCTGCTGAGCACAAATTTGGAGGGGCGCGTATCGCGCACGTTGAAGAGCTACTTCCGCAGTACCAATGACGTGCTGCTGCGGGAAAGCCTGCAGGCGACCGGACTTACGGAAGAACACGTAGAAGAGATTATGTCCCTTCTGGACAACAACCACACGGTGAGTGAAATCATGGATCTGATGCGCGAAAAAGGCGCGTTTCAGAAATAGGATAAACAAAAACGACCGGACCTTAGGGGTTCCGGTCGTGTGGGTTTTTTTTTGT
>NZ_JBJQOQ010000021.1:23908-90759 GCF_046036945.1 Brevibacillus sp. B_LB10_24
CGGACCTTAGGGGTTCCGGTCGTTTCGGTTTTTTTTGGTCCTATACTTTTCCAGGGGCAAGCGAGCGGCGCGAACGTTTTTTGCGATACCACTGCAGTCCGGCGTAAACGAGGAAAAAGCTTCCGATTGCGACAAAAAATCCCATCACGGCGCTTCCGGTAAAGTAGACGAGACTCCTTTGAACCCAGGCCACCCATCTGGAAACGGATTCGTTGTTGTGTTTGATATGTTCTTCCAAAAGTTTGCCGATCAACGTACTGCCAAGCTTATAATTGATTGCCATGAAGATCGGGAGCACGATTTTCCCGATGACGAATCCAATCAGTGAGGCGGAAAAACTGGAGCGGAACAGGAGGTTCATGGGATACAGCAGAATGAATGCCAAGCCGAACGTAGGAAGTGTGATGAACTCGATGAAAATACCAACGGAAAAGCCTCTGGCGATAAAGGAGGGGGCGCCCTTCATGCGAATCAGCTTATAGTATTCGTACTTCAGTTTCCGGTAGATCTTTCTCCACATGATGGCTTGTCTCCTCACGGTGTTTCTGTCGATTACTCTCATTATAACCGATAGGACCGCCATAAGCCACGGCGGTATTCATAATTATTCTGGAAAATGGGCCGGCCGGATGCACTTTGATTTCTCATAATGATTTGGCATAATGAAGGAATCATACGTGTGAAGAGTGGTGACATGGTTGGAGGAGCTGGTGCAAACATTCGGGGACTACATTTCCGAATACGGGGTTGTAGCCTTATACCTGCTGTTTTTTCTCGGCATTCTCGGCATGCCGCTGCCGGAAGAAACGCTCCTGGTCTTTTCCGGTTTTCTCGTTTCGACCGGAAAGCTTTCCTATCTGCCGGCCTTGATCGCCTGTTACCTGGGCTCGATCAGCGCGATGACGGCGGCCTATTGGATCGGACGCCTGCTTGGCTACTCGTTTATCGAACGTTACGGAAGCCGCTTGGGGCTTGGTTACAAATGGTATAAACGGACAGAGGAATGGTTTAACCGGATCGGCAAGTGGATCCTGCCAATCGGCTATTTCATCCCCGGGGTCCGTCAGTTTACGGCTTACTTCGCCGGCATCACGAAGCTGCCTTTTCCGACCTTTGTGCTATTGACGTACGGTGGAGGGCTGGTGTGGACTGTGCTGTTCGTGACGCTCGGCTGGCAGCTGGGTGAACGCTGGGAGCAGGTGTTTGCCTTTGTGTCGCACAACCTGGCGGCGGTTTTCCTGGCGGTCATCGTGGCTATCGTCGGCTCGGCCATGTACAGCCAATACCGGAAGAAAGAGATGTCGAAAAAGAAGTCGCTGCCTAAACCAGAACAGGAGGGATCACAGTGAATGAAAACAATCAGCATGAAGCCAAAACCAATCCCAACCTGCCCGTTCCGCGCGGTTCACACGAACTTGTCCCGATCGAGCTGCCGAAGGAGCATCAGCGATTTTACGACAAGCTGCGGGCTAAGATAGAAAAATTTATCCGTGACCGCGGACTTGGCGAAAACGCCGCCGGCTTTATTCTGCTGGCTCCGGATCTGTTTGTGCTGCTTGCACGTCTGCTGCGGGACAAGCGGGTGCCGATTGGGGCGAAAACGCTCGCCGGGGTGGCCGTCGCCTATTTCATCTCCCCGGTCGATTTTATTCCGGAAGCGATCATAGGCCCGCTGGGGCTCATCGATGACGTCGTACTGGCTGTCTTCGCCCTTCGTTCCATCCTCGTCGACGTCGACGTCAAGATCGTGGGCGAACACTGGAACGGCCAGGAGGATCTGCTTGAAGTGATCACCAGGGTCGTCAAACAGGCAGACGAACTGATCGGGAAAAGAGTGCGGAGAAAAATAGAGAATCTGCTGTTTGGAAAAAAATAGAACCCTCGGGGAGGAGGAGAATAAAGCGTGACTTGTTTGCTTGACTGTGAGGAAGGGGAACGAATCATTGCCTTTTGCCTGGTGAAGAGCCGAGAGGTGGGCATCGCCAGCAATCAGAGCGAATACATGAATCTGGAGCTGTGCGACCGCTCCGGCAGCCTGAACGCCAAGATCTGGGACGTATCGGAAGAAGTGAAGGAGACGATTCAGGTAAAATCGATCGTCAAGATCGATGCGGTCGTTCAGAGCTACAGGGGGAAAAAACAGTTGGTCGTCCAACGGATCAGGCTGGCCTCGGAGGCGGACGACGTACAGATCCAATCCCTGGTTCCCGTCGCCAAAGGGGATCTTGAGGAGATGTGGACAAGCCTGATGGCGTACGCGTCCGAGCTGAAAAGCGACGTCTTGCGGGCGATCGTAGCCGAACTGATTTCCGACGAAGAGCTGAAGGGGAGGCTGCGCAGTTTTCCTGCCGGAATCAAAATGCATCACCACTACTACAGCGGCCTGCTCGAACATACGCTGTCGCTCTTGAGAGCCGCGGAAAAGCTGCTGCCGCTCTATCCGCAGGTGGACAAGGACGTGCTATACGCCACCTGCATCCTGCACGACATCGGAAAGCTGTACGAGTTATCCGATCCGATCGCACCGGAGTATTCGACCCCGGGACAGCTTATCGGCCATCTTGTGATGGGGGTGGAGCTGGTCACCCGGGCGTGCCTGGCACTGGGAATTGATTTGGAAAACAATGAAGTGTTGCACTTGAAGCACTGCATTCTCAGTCACCACGGCGACGTAGAAAACGGCTGGGGCAGCGCTGTATCGGGAAAAACCCCGACAGCCGTGCTGTTTCACTACCTCGATCAAATCGACAGCAAAATGAACGCACTGGCCAATGTCCAGAGCGAACAAGCGGAAGACGAAGAGTGGGTATACGCTCCGGCGCTGCGGAGAAAAGTCTGGCGGGGGTACTAGCCGAAAAACCGGCGAGGGGGCAGTTATTGGGACTGCTCCTCTTGGCCGTCTGCTGGTTCTTTGCAAAAAATAGCCCGATTCTGTAGGAGTTTTGGCACTCGTGTAGAATATTAATGTATTCCAAGCTGCTTGGAATAGACTTGGCAGTATGAGGAGAATGCATATGAAACGGCCAAACTGCACGCCAGCAAGTATGATCAAGAAAGTCTTTCGGTCTGGGGAGCGTTCCTTGCCGCGGAACGAAGTGCTGGAACGCCTTGACGAAAGCTTGCATGCGGAAGGATTGACAGGTGACAGTTCAGAGCTTCTTTCCAAGGTTCTTCAGATGGCGCAATCGCCGGTGAAGGCAGGACGAACTGAAGCCATCGTCGAGTTGGCTTATCAGCCGCACCAGGTGTTCGATTTGGCCTATCGGTTTTTGACTGCTACGCGGTCGCCCAAATCGATCGAACAAATCATCCGCGAGCTGCGTAAGCAGACCAATCTTTCCTGGAACCAGATCAGCCGTTTGCTGGTGTTGGAACGAGATCCTCGGTTTGTGCAGTACCAGGGGGACAACCGCTGGTATTTAACCGAGTGGAAACTGATAAACGACGAGGTATACGCATACGTCCAGACGAATCAGATCGAACGGGTTCCCCTGCGGACGATACCGTACATGCTCGAACAAGGAATGGGCCTTACAGGCAAATCATATATCTTCATTCCCGAGTTGGACGATCGCTTTCGGATCGAAGAGGATATGCTGCACTTCGCGTTGTCCCATGAGGAAGCGAGCCAGACAGCCGACACTGGCACGGCTGAGGTTGAACAAGCGAAACAAGAAACGGCGGCAGCTGCCGTACAAGAGGAGGAAACCCCTGTGAATACGACACATGCATCGGTTTTGGAGGAAGTTCAGCAATTGCTGAAGCGGGCGACTTCCCTGCTGGAGGGACGCAACGAGGAGATGTCCCGGGAGGTCATTGCCCACTTTCAACAGAGCAATATGCAGGCGATAGAAATCCTGATGAATGAGAAACATAAAAATGAACAGGCGGCGCACGGGATTGCCCAGGTGCTGGCCGGGCTGGAGCAGCGATGATCACGACCGAGCCCCTTTTTCGTTTGGAGCAGAGATTTGACATTTTGCGTGAAATCATTGCCACATACCGGGCTCGGCTAACAGAAATGGAAAGCGAAGTTGTTCAGTTATTTGCCTCTAGCGAGTTGGCCGCGATTGCCGATTGCATTCTGGAAAAACAGCGGATTGAACGGCTTGCTCAGCAGCTTGAGCAGTTTGTGCTCCGCTGGGAACTGGAATACGAATTGGGCATCGATTAGGCAGCTCGACTTTTGTAAACAACCTCTTGTCCAAGAGGATTGTCGTTATTCCCGAGCTTTTGTGGCGGGAAGAAAGGAGAACCACCCCATGTCAGTCGGAAGAAACGAGCTTTGTCCATGCGGAAGCGGAAAGAAATACAAAAGATGCTGCGGGGTCGTGACTCCGATTACCCAAATCCGTTACGCTCGCGAGCAAAAAATGCGCAAACAACTGTCCTCATGGCAAGAGCGTTTAAACAGATACGTCTCTGCCGTGACGCAGGAGGCAGCATTGGATCAGGCGAGAGAGCGCTTCATACGCGAAGCGGGCCTGAGCGCTCAGGAGAGTGTCAATCCGCAGTGGACGGTTCACTTTTTCAATTGGTTCGTGTTCGACGACCAGACGAATGGCCCCGCATTGTTAGAGCGGTTTCTTCAGCACGAGGGCAGGCGGATGGAGGGCGACCTGAAGGAAGCGCTGCGCGGCCTTATACTCGATGCGTATCAGTTGGAGGAAATCGGCGCGGAAGTGCTGACCGTTCGACATCTGCTTACCGGAAATCTTCATTACATCGTCGATGCCAAGGATCTAGCAATCGAACCAGGACAAATCTTATTGGGGCGTTTGTTAAACATGGGCGCAAGAGACCTGTTGTACGCAGGCAGCCTGATTCTCCAGGCGCAGTTCAAGCAGCCGCTGCTGGCTCTGCTGAAGGGCGAACATACGAGGGGAGCCCGTACGCTGGCTCTGTACCGCCTGATCCTGGAAACCAGTATCGAGACTCATGCTGCCGGGGATCAGGACAGTTTGATCCGCAAAGTGTACAGCTGTCCGCAACCGGATGACCTGAGAAAACAGCTGGGGTCGCTTGCGGATTTCGAGCTGAAGATGCAGGATGAGGATGAAGAAATTTGGGTGTACGCACCTTACAAGGAGGAGTACCTGTTCTCCGAGTTAAACAATACGCTGCTGGCGCTGCACGAGGTATCGGCAGAGCTGCTCCTGGCAGGCGGACAGCTGATCCTGGAGGGATTTGCTCCCGAGGTGGAGGACGCAGCGGAGAAGCTGCAGCTGCCACAGCCGCTTGAGGAAGCAGCGATACAGCGGTTGACATCGACCAATGGCAGGTTGACCCGGGGGACTGTGTTTATCACCAGCCAGCCGACCTTGCCGCAGAAAGTGTTGATGTGGGCGGTGCGAACGTACTTTGCGGAAAAGTGGCTGGTTACCCCGGCAGCGGGGTTGGATGGCCTGGCACCGCTTCAGGCTGCTGCATCCGAGGCGCCGGCGATGAAGGAAAAGCTGCTGTCGTTGGTCCAAAAAGTGGAGAATGACGGAGCGAAGGGACAGGGGCCGGGCCGCTTTATGGAGATCGGCATGATCAGGCCGCGCCTCCACCTTCCGAGCAAGGCGGTACATCTCGCTGATTTGCTCGCCCGTCCGCTGCTGAAAGGACTTCCGGAGAGCACCTATACCGTCCGCCCTGAGCTGCTGAAGGAGATCACGCGCTTTGTCGCGGAGATAACTGAGGGCAAATCGGAGGCGACAGTGAGGAAGTACGACGAGGTGATGAGCCTGTTCCGCTCATTTGTGCGCGCGGCGTTTGGACCTGCGTTTGCATGGACTTCCCTGCAGCCTGGCGAAGTGGCGTACTTCCTCGTACACGATATATACGAACGGGTAGACGCGCCCACCAAGACGCTGGCCGCCAATCTGTTGTCGGTGCTGGCCGCGTTCTTCAAGTGGTTGGATAAACAGCACAACACGGCACTGTACAGCAAGATGCAGCCGCTGCTCACCGAGCTGAAGGATGACCTGGCGGAAGCGTACAGGCAGCGGACGATCCTGCAAAAAGAAGCGGTTCGCCATCTGCAGGATCAGCAGATGGAGCCGCAGGAGGCTATGGAAGAGCAGCTGCTGATCGTTGTCAGGCAAGATTCCGGCTGGCTCGCCAGACGAAGCGGCTCGCAGGAAATCACCCTTCACTTGAACCGTCCGGATGAACTTCACATTGAACAGGATTGGATGCTTTCGGGGCTGATCGGCCAAATGGAGGATGGCGAGTGGCGATTGTTTGGAACGCCGGAGCTGTACCCTCCTGCCGTCAGCAGGCTGCTCGGATTGGGAAGCGGTGTGCTGGTCTAAAGCAAAACAGGTCTGGGGCTTGTGCTCCAGACCTGTTTTTTTGCTGAAAAAGTTTTATGCCGCTGCCTTCTCCCACTCGTCAAGCGCAGCGTCTTTTGGCAGGAACAAGCCGAGTGCTCCCAAAAGCGGAAGAGCGGAACAGAGCAGCATGATAAACATAAGACCGTGGAGATCGGCGAGGTAGCCGAGGACTGTCGCACCCAGACCGCCCATGCCGAAAGCGAAGCCGATGATCAATCCGGAAACAGTGCCGACACGGCCTGGCAGCAGCTCCTGGGCGTAGACCACACTGACGGAAAAATTGGACAACAGGATAAATCCGGTCAGGAACAGCAGCGGATACGCCCAGATGCCATGTGCGTACGGAATCAACAGGGTGAGCGGCAGCGCTCCAACAGTAGAGATGATCAAAAGATTGCGTTTGCCGAATCTGTCTCCGATCGGCCCGCCGAGAAACGTTCCGATGGCACCGGCAAGCAAGAACAGAAAAGCGAATATTTGGGCTTGATTGATCTGCAGGCCGTACGTCTTGATCAAAAACAGCGGGTAGAAGCTTTGCAAGCCGGCCACCACCCAGGAGCGGACCGCGACGATCACCACGACCAGGCTAAGAGCGATCATCCGCTTGTTCATATGGGACAGCCGGACTTCCCGCTTTTGCGCCTTGTTTTGCCGTTGCTGGCCCCGCGACCAAAACGCGATGTAGACCAGCACTCCCGCGGCAATCGTCGCCAATGCGGTAAACCACGCGGCTCCCCCTTGCCCCAAGGGGACAAAGACGAGTGCGGTCATCAGCGGGGCCAGCGATTGTCCGACGTTGCCGCCAACTTGAAAGATGGATTGCCCGAGCCCCCGCTGGATTCCCGACGCTTTGTGGGCGACGCGGGATGCCTCCGGGTGGAAGACAGCCGAGCCGATCCCGACCATCCCGACGGCAACCAACAGCAGCAGGTAGTTTTGGGTAAAGGCCAGGGTGAACATGCCCAGTCCTGATACCAGCATGGCGATCGGCATCGCGAACGGCAGGGGAAAGCGGTCCGAGATGTAGCCGATCACGGGCTGAAGGATGGAAGCCGTCACATTCATGACCAGCAGGATGACCCCCAATTGCAAGTAGCTGAGCACCAGGTTTTTTTCCAGAATCGGCAGGACGGCGGGGATCACCGCCTGTACGCTGTCGTTTAACAGGTGGGCCAGACTGACGGCGAACAGGACCCGGTACACCGTCTGGCTGGCGTCTTTTGACGCTGTGATCGCACTACTTTCCATATACGTCCGGACGACGGTCGTGCCATGGCCGGACCGATCCGTTCTCCCGAATCTCCCGCAGCGTAGACAGGTCGACGTCGCCGAAAATCACCATCTCTTCGTTTTTAATCCCTTGATTTACGATGCCCTGCGGCGGAAAAGGAACGTCGCACGGCACCAAAATAGCCGCTTGCCCGACGTTGCTCTCCATGTAGCGGACATTCGGGAGATACCCTACCGTTCCCGTTACCGCTACGGATACCTGGTGCTCGATCGTGCGGGCGTGGGAGGTGAAGCGGACGCGGTGAAAACCCTGCTCGTCGTCTGTGCACGAAGGGCAGAAGAGGAGTTCCGCTCCTTTTTGCACGACTGTAGAGACCGCTTCGGGAAACTCGATATCGTAGCAGATGACGATCGCGATCTTGCCGTACTCCGTTTCGAAGACGCGGAAGACATCGCCGGCGTCCAGCTTCCAATCGCTTTTTTCCGTCGGCGTCAGATGTACTTTTTCCTGAACCTGCCGGCTTCCGTCTGGAGCGAACAGGTAAGCGGCGTTGTACAGCCCGGGTCTTGTCTCCAGCGAACCGACGTGTGTGCCTGCTATAATGTACATGCTGTGCTCTTTGGCGAGCCGGGTAAAAAGTTCAATATACGCCTCCGTATATGCGTCCAGTGAGCGGATCGCACGCAGCGGGTCACGGTCGGGTGTGATCGAGAGCAGCTGCGTGGTAAAAAGCTCAGGGAACAACAAAAATTTTGCCCCAAAGTCAGCCCCAACCTGAACATGGCTTTCAGCCTGCTCGGCAAACTGCTCAAAGGAACTGATCGGTTTCATCTTGTACTGCACGGCTCCAATGCGAATGCTGGGCACTCAAGTTCCACTCCTTTGTGATGTTTTTTCTTTAATCATAGCAAACGCCGGCAGTTGAGAGAAATACAAAATCGAGTAAGATAAAAGAAACCGAACATGAATTGCCAAAAGGAGGATGGACCTTGCGTTACCGTCACGTCGTCTATCAAGACAAGCCGTACGAATTGCTGGTGCGAAACTACCAGGTGGAGGACTTTCCGGCGCTTTTCCAGGTGCAGCGCGAGTGTTTTCCCGAACCGTTCCCTCAAGAGCTTTTGTGGTCAAAAGAGCAGATTCAAAGCCATGTGCGCCACTTTCCGGAAGGAGCGATCTGCGTGGAGCACGACGGCAAGGTGGTCGGCTCGATTACCGGCTTGATCGTCCGCTACCATCCGGGAGAACCCCACACCTGGTCAGAGATCACCGATAACGGCTACATCCGCAACCACGATCCGTCCGGAGACAGCTTTTACATCGTCGATGTCAGCGTAATGCCCCAATACCGCTCTCTCGGCCTTGGCCGCTTGTTAATGCAGGCCGTCTACTATGTGACGGTACATATGGGCTTGGCCCGAGTGCTCGGCGGCGGGCGCATCCCCGGGTACCACAAACTGGCTGATCAATACGATGTCCAGACTTATGTGGACAAGGTGGCTGCCGGCGAATGGACCGACCCGGTGATGACGTTTCTTCTGCGGTGCGGACGCAGACCGGTTCAGGTGATGGCCAATTACCTTGACGATGAGGAATCTTGCAATCACGCGGTCCTCATGGAGTGGCGCAACCCGTTCTTCGACAGCCTGATGTCGAAAAAAGTTTAAGAGAAACGCAAATCTTGAGCGATTGTTTGCAAAGCCCTCCATGATAGGATTTGTTCCATTTCTTAAGAGAGAGGGCGCGGGCAATCGTCTTGTTTTTTGTAGTTTTTTCTACAAATAAAGTCAATCCCATGGTATAATAGCAACGAGTTTTTGACATGTGAAACTCCGGTACTATCTTGTCGAATCATCTGACAATGCGCAAATGCACATACATAACGTTTGCTCGTGTACTTACAAGCCAAGGAGATGAATACCTGATGCCAAAACCGCCCGCAAACGGTTCTGCCGTGCAGACGGATAAGCGTGCAAAGCAGAAACGGCGCAAAAAGTTTCGCCGGATGGTCACACTATTTGTATTATTTGCGATTCTGCTGGTCGGCGGTGCCGCCGGTGCAGTTTATTGGAAATTGAACCAGGCGATCGAGAGTGTTGAAAACCCGTATGAAGAACCAAATGCCCCAGTAAACAAGACCTATGAACCTGAGAAACCGATGTCGATCGTCCTGTTGGGGTTTGACTCGCGAGAGGAGACCGGGTCGCTCAATACGGACGTCATGATGGTCTCGGTGATCAATCCGGCGACCAAAAATGTCCAACTGCTTTCCCTCCCGCGGGATACGCGGGTAAAAATTCCCGGATACAGCGGCTATTACAAAATAAACTCCACCTTCGCCTATGGAGAGTCGGAGCGCCGCCGGGATGAACGTAACGGCAAGGTGCCTACGGAAAACGGCGTGACCCTAACCAAAAAGACGCTGGAGCAGATGCTGGGCATTCCGATACAGCACTACATAACGGTTGATTTTAACGGATTTAAATCGATCATTGACGAATTGGGCGGGGTAGAAGTGAACGTTGACCGCCGAATGGTCTACCACGACCCCACAGACGGGACTACCATCAATTTGCAGCCGGGTCTCCAGACGTTAAATGGCAAGAACGCCTTGGACTACGTCCGGCACCGTCACGACGACCGCGGAATCAATTACTATTCCAGCGACTTTGACCGCAACCGGCGCCAGCAGGAAGTGATCAAGGCCGTACTGGATAAAATGACCTCTCCGGAGGGCTTTACGAAACTCTTTAATGTGATCGACGTTGCGTTGAAAAACGTGAAAACCGATCTTTCTCCCAGCCAGATAAAGGGATTGGCGAAAGATTTTAAAGGTTTCAATTCCAGCAACCTGACGGTTCTTGACAGCGGCGCCTACTGGAATTCCAGCATTTTGTACACTTTGCTGCCGGAAGAAAATCTGGAGGCGATTCGCAGCACCCTGCAAACCGAGATGGGCCTCACTTCCGCTGTCGCCGAGCTGGATGACTCATCCACAGGCAAGTACGTCAACGCTACAGCCAGCGGGACGAAATCTGTGAGCAGCAGCCGGAAGACAACCCAAACAGAGGCTCCGAAAAAAGAACAGCCGAAACAGGAGAAACCGCAGAAACCTGTCGACAAATCGGAGGAAACGGAGGAGCCTTCGGCAGATACACAGCCTCCGCTATTTCCAGGCAGTGAGAATACGACAGACCCGTCGGCAAACGGCGGAACGCAGGATGGGACAAAGGGAAATTCGAACGGCTCCGGAACGTCCAAACCGGATCCGGGAACCGGCAATCCGCCGGATGCAGGGACCAAGCAGCCGCCTGCGGAGCAAACGCCGCCGCCGGATATCCCCATGCTGCCGCAAGCATAACAAATAGCCACATGTGCTTTCTCATTCAATCGGTCAGGGAAACGATGACGGTTCCCGGCCGATTTTTTATACCGTTGACGGATTGACAAGCGTTTTCTCGGCGTTTTCCATGGAAAATGGCTTTGCAAACCGGAAAAAAATGATAAGATAGTAATAGATACGCAAAACTGACACTTCTGATAATTGGGGAAAGGATTTTTGGGGAGGGATTTGGATGACGCTTTTTTTGGTGAACGTCGGTCTTGTCATCTTGTTTATGTATCTGTTTCACCGCCGTCAAAATAATGAAATGGTCTATGATGAGGAGTTTTTTCTCCAAAATCCCTCTGCACTTGAAGAATTTTTGCAGATGCCTCTTGAGTTTCAGAAAGCCTTTTTTCACAAGCATAAAGAATGGATCAAAAAGAAGTACATGGACGGAGAAAGTTATCTGCTCAGCTATTGTCCGAACAAAGAAATACGGCGTGCCTGGTTAACTGAATTCGTCAACCAAAAAGATGTAAATACACCAACCCCTTCATAAAAGAAGGGGTTGTATCGTGAAGTGGATGGTCAAATTATCGGGAAACTGGATGGTTATTTTCTGAAGGAATCAAGTAAGATAGTAGATAGAAAAAGACAGGGAACGTAAAAACAGGGGAGAGCTGACCATGTTCATCATGATCTTGATATTTATCCTCGTCCTGGCGGCAGCCATCGGGACGATCTACGCCGGGATGAATCAAAACGAGGAAAATTACGGAAAAAAGACGAAGAAAAATCTGACGCGGTTAACGTGGTTTTACGTGATTGGCGCCATTGGCTTCATCGGGGTGTTTTTTTTGATCTATAAATTTTAATCGACGGCTAAACCCGCACTCCGCGAAGAGGCGGGTTTTTGTTCGGTCAGATTTCCTATCTGCCTGTAAAGGCCGGCTTCCATGAGGGATGAAAGCAGCTCAAGTACTTCCAGGTTTAAAGCATTGCGTACCTCTGGCCTGTTTAAGGTAATCCTGGCGATTCCGTGTTCGTTGCGGTAGAGAACGGACTCTTATGATCGAGCGATCGCTCAATGATCTTTTCAAAAATGTATACGATATGATCTGAATAATGAATATCCTATTGCCGATTTGCCAAAAGACATCGCCTAATGCAAAAAAACGCGGGGCTGTTTTCCCTGCGTTCTTCCTTTTTACATAATCGGTGATAAAAGACGGGAAACAGATTCCTTCAGTCTGAGGGCGGTCGAGCGATTCGCGTAACGAAGCTTGGTAATCTCTTCGCAGTCCTCGAGATCCCGCAGGAAAATCTGCTGCAGCGCTCCAGCAGTGCGGGTGTCGTACACAAACGCGTTTATCTCAAAATTCAGTTTCATGCTCCGGTTGTCGATATTGGCCGTACCGACAGAGGCGATTTTTCCGTCGACGACAATCGTCTTGGCGTGAAGAAAACCGTTGACGTAGTAATAGCACTTCACTCCTGACTCCAAGAGCCCGCCCAGGTAAGAGGAGGAGGCCCACTGCGCCAAGGCGTTGTCTGATTTGAAGGGCAGCATGATCTTGACGTCTACGCCGGACAGGGCAGCGATCTTCAGGGCGTTTAGCAGGCTTTCATCAGGGATGAAGTACGGGGTTTGCAGATAGATGCTCTCTTTGGCTGCGTAGATCATCTGCAAATACCCGTTTAAAATGTGCGGCCATCTGGAATTGGGACCGCTGGCAACGATCTGCATCGCGACATTTCCCTTGCTTTCGGCAGCCGGGAAGTACCGGGCGACATTTGCTTCGAACGGAACCGGCCGGGAAGAGGCCAGATTCCAGTCGAGAATAAACTGGGACTGCAAGCTGTGAACGGCGCTGCCCCGCAGTTGTAAATGGGTGTCCCGCCAATGGCCCAGATAGCGGTTCAGGCCGAGGTACTCATCGCCGATGTTAAAGCCGCCGATGAAGCCGATTTTTCCGTCGATAATCGCCAATTTGCGGTGGTTCCGGTAGTTAAGCCTGACATTGAGATAGGGGATTTTTGACGGGAAAAAAGCGGCCACATCTCCGCCTGCCTTCTTTAAATCGGCAAAAAACCTTCTCGTCAGCGGCAGCGAGCCAATGTCGTCGTACAAGACCCGGACTTTTACCCCTTCTTCCGCCTTTCTGACCAGGGCTTTCAGGATTTCCCTGCCCAGGCTGTCGTTGCGAAAAATGTAGTACAGCAGATGGATGTGATCTTTCGCTTCGCCGATAGACGCGATCAGGGAGTCGAACTTTTCCTGCCCGCTGGTAAAAACCTCTACTTCGTTGTCTTGCGTTATCACCGAGTATGTGCTGTTGGTGTACATTTCCATGATGTCCTGGTACTGCTGCGCGGCTGGGTCGTGAAAAACGAATGTCCTCTGCTGCAGCTTCCGCTGCTGCTCCGTAATCAGTCCCTGTACAAATTGAAAGCCTTCCTGATTCAATTTATACAGCTTGCGCCTGCGCAGATTTTGCCCCAAAAGGATGTACAGGATAAAGCCCACAAACGGCAGAAACAAGAGGACCATCAGCCAGGACCAGGTGGCAGAGACATTTTTCCGCTCGAGAAAAATAATCGCCAATGCGAGCAGAATATTGATTCCGTAAAAAACGGTGTACAGTTTCGAGAAGACCTCCATTGGCTTTGCACCTCAAGCAGCAGTGTAATCAATAAGAATGTATCTACAGTATAAGACAAAATGCGAGGGAAAGCGATTCGTCAGAGCGCCTTGATGACGAAGCATTTCACAAAAGTGGTTTACAGTTTTATACAAAAGTGATATCATAGTGATATCAAAGAGATATCATTTAACCACCGAAAGGGTGACCGGGATGAAGGAGAAAAAGGTATTTGCGGTTAACGGTTTTGTCGCGGCAGGGATAGCAGTGATTTTGCTCTTCCTCGGCCTGTACGCTTTTAGCCGCGATCATCCGCTGCTCGGCATACTCGCCATCGTACTAGTAGGGGTCATCGCCAGCGGGATCGTTGTGGTGCAGCCGAATAAAGCGATCCTGTTGATCTTCCTGGGCCGATACTTGGGGAGCATTCGCGAGAGCGGATTCTGGTGGAGCATTCCGTTTACAGTACGCCGCAGCGTATCGCTTCGGGTCCGCAACTTCACCAGCGCGAAGCTGAAAGTGAACGACATCGAGGGAAACCCGATCGAGATTGCCGCGGTTGTCGTATTTCGCGTGACGGATACGGCCAAGGCGACGTTTGACGTAGACAATTACGAGAACTTTGTAGAGATTCAAAGCGAAGCGGCCATCCGCCATGTAGCCAGCCGCTACCCGTACGACAACTTCGATCAGCCCGGCTACTCTCTTCGGGGCAATACCGAAGAGATAGCCGCTGTACTGGCCCAGGAGCTTCAAGAAAGACTGGCCGTCGCCGGTGTGGAAGTGATCGAAGCGCGTTTGACCCACCTCGCTTATTCGACCGAGATAGCCAGCGCCATGCTGCAGCGCCAGCAAGCGAGAGCGATCATTTCCGCGCGAAAGCTGATCGTCGAGGGTGCGGTGGGGATGGTTCAGCTCGCCATCGAGCGGCTGCAGCGGGAACAGGTGATCGAGCTGGATGAAGAACGGAAGGCGGCGATGATCAACAATCTGATGGTGGCGATCGTCTCTGACCGTGCCGCACAGCCGATCGTCAATACCGGGTCGCTCTACTAGCCGGTCGATCGCCTATGTCTGCCAAGAAGAAGTTTCTTCTCAGGATCGATCCCAAGCTGTACGACTTGCTGGAGAGCTGGGCAGCAGACGAATTTCGCAGCGTGAATACGCATATCGAATTTTTGCTGCGTGACGCTGCCAGGCGTGCGGGTCGAATCAAGCATCTCCCGAACACGGACACAAGCGAAACAACCGAAGACGCAGAATAAGGGCAAGCCGGTCTCCAAAAAAGGAAAGGAGACCGGCTTGACATATTTTGTCGAACCCCTTCCTTTTCTCCCGCATTCATAGGAAAATGAGTGTGGAGAATCATCAAGCGATGGGAGTGGGGGGCACCGTGAGCGACAATGGAATTTTGCTTGGCAAGCGGCATTTTCTTTTCTGCCGGGAGCAGACCTTGCACGTCGAGGGCTGGTCTTTTCAGGCGGCTCCGGGTTTTAAGATCATAGCCGGGGGCAGTGCCAATCCGTTTAAAACACTGATCAGTTTGTATCGCGATACGGATAAGGTGGCGCAGCTCTGTCTGACCCACAGACGCACGGAATCGCAGTTGTCCATCGAGGCGGTCGCAAGCGACATCTCGCTGGAAGTCTCTGCGGCCAATCGGACAGTATCCGTAGAGGATAAAGGCTGAGGCGAGGGCACTTGGATACAGGTGCCCTTTTAATGCCCGCAACATAGGGAGGGATGAATCGTGAACCAGCTAATTGCAGGAGACTTCACTTTGACGTGGCTGCGCGGCGGCATGACCCAGCTGGACGGCGGCGCCATGTTTGGCGTGGTGCCAAAACCGCTGTGGAGCAAGCGCTATCCCCATAATGAGTTGAACCAGATACCGCTGCGCACAGACCCGATCCTGGTCCAGGCGCACGGGAAAAATCTGCTGATCGAATCCGGACTGGGCAATGACCGCTTGACGGACAAGCAGAAGCGCAACTACGGCGTGACGGAAGAATCGCAAATTCACCAGGATCTGGCCGCATTGGGATTGACGACAGCGGATGTGGACATCGTCATGATGACCCACATGCATTACGATCACGCCAACGGCCTGGTCTCCCTTCGTGAGGGAGAGCTCGTCTCCACTTTTGCGAATGCGGCGATTTACGTGCAGGAGATCGAGTGGGACGAGATGAGGAACCCCAATATCCGCTCCCGCAACACGTACTGGGAGGAGAACTGGCGGCCCATCGAAGATCAGGTGCAGCCTTACGGGGAGAGGCAGGAGGTGCTGCCGGGAATCGAAATGTTCCACACGGGCGGGCACAGCAGGGGCCATGCCGTCATACGCATGGAGAGCGGAGGAGAAGTGCTGCTTCACCTCGCCGATCTGCTCCCGACTCACGCTCATAAAAACTCCTTGTGGGTCATGGCCTATGACGACTACCCGATGACTTCCATCTTCGCCAAGGAAAAGTGGATCCCGGAAGGCGTCCGGGCGAATGCGTGGTTTACATTTTATCATGACGCGAGCTACCGGGCGATCAAGTGGAATGAGCAGGGTGAAATCACTGATAAAATTGAAATTAAATAATTTTACTCGATAAAAAATATTTGTGAAAAAACATTGACTTATCGCTCCCCCCTTTCTAAAATGAAGCACATTACCTGTCAATCAGCAAGTGACGAGGAGAAACCGGGGAGAAAAGAAATGAATGGTCTGTACAAGCTGCGCAGTTTCCTGGCTGATTTTCATCCGATTGTGCATTCGCTGATCGTCGGAACCGTCTTTGCCCGTGCGGCAAGCTCGATGAGCATGCCGTTTTTGGCCATTTACCTGGGCAAACATACGGACATGTCGCCGGTTCTGATCGGCCTGACGATCGGCGCCGGGTCGCTCGCCGGGTCCGTGGGCGGATTTGTCGGCGGTACGCTGTCCGACCTGTTCGGGCGCAAGCGGGTCATGCTGATCGCCCTCTATGTCTGGGCGTTCGTGTTTTTAGGCTTCGCACTGGGGAAAAGCACCCTGCTGTTCCTGCTCTTGAACATACTAAGCGGGCTTTGCCGCTCGATCTACGAACCGGTGTCACAGGCGCTGATGGCTGACGTGACGGAGCCGGAGAAGCGATTCCGCGTCTTTTCGCTGCGCTACACGGCGATCAATCTCGGAGTGGCGGTCGGCCCCCTGCTCGGCGCGGCATTGGCGCTGCATGGGGGCGCCCTGCCGTTCCTGGTGACGGCGTTCGTCTATTTCGTCTACGCCGTCTTGCTGCAGGTTTTGCTTCGCTGCTTTGGCATCAAGCAGATCGAAGGGCAGAAAAAGGAGCGGATTACCTTCCGCGGCGCCTGGCAGGCGATTGCCGGCGATGGGGCATTCCGCTATTTTATCGCTGGCGGCATCCTCGCCCAGATCAGCTACTCGCAGATGAGCGTGACGCTTTCCCAGTTCGTCTCGGGAAAATTTGCCGACGGGATCAAGCTGTTCGCCGTACTGATGACAGTCAATGCGATCACGGTCATTCTGCTGCAGCTTCCGGTGGCGAGATGGTCGGAGAAGCGTTCGCCTCTGCGAAGCATTGCCGTCGGCAGCGTATTTTTTGCGTTGGGCAATATCGGGTACGCCTATTCGTCCAACTGGTGGATGTTTATCGGCTCGATGGTGCTCTTCTCGATCGGAGAAATCCTCTGCTTTCCCGCCTCCAGCGTATTTGTCGACCGGTTGGCGCCGGAGGGAATGCGCGGAACCTACTTCGGGGCGCAAAGCTTTATCAACGTCGGCAGCTTCATCGGGCCGGCGCTGGGCGGATTCTTTCTGGAAGAATACGGCGGTAGTACGCTGTTCGTGGTCGTCGCCCTGATATCACTTGTCAGCATCGGTTTTTATACAAGCGGACAACGGCGTTTCGAAGCAAGTCGGATGCAGTTGGCGGCAAAAGAAGAACTCCCATCTTGAGAAAGGACGGGAGTTTTTTCATTTGATCGCTTGCAGGATTCGCTCGGCCATCCGCTGGTAGCCGTCCGTATTCGGATGGAAGTGATCGGAGTACAAATACGTTTTTTCTTTATGGGCAAACAGGTCGTAGGTGGGCACGGCGAGCACATCGGAAAATTGCGCGGCGATCTTGCCGGCTTGATGGTCCCAATCGAGCACCGCTGATGCACTCTCGGCAGCCGCACCAGTGTCGCCAAACGGGTTGTACAGCGAAGTGTAGATGATCGGAGCACGGGTGTTCAATCCCCGCATTTCCTGAAGGATCCGGGTGAAACGGGAGGCCAATTCCTGTAAGGCAACGTCAAGCTTCTCCGGGTTTACTTCGTAGATGCCTCCGCTTTGGCTGAACAGGTCGTTGCCGCCGATCGTGAACAGGATCAGATCGGCATCGGAGAGCAGCCGGCGAACATGGGGCTGTTTAATCTGATCCAGCAGTTCGGCTGACTGCAGTCCGTTGATCGCCAGGTTGGTCAGCGTGATCTTCCCCTGTTGCTGCTCTTCCAGCGCTTTGCGGACGATCCCGACGTAGCCTTGTCCATTGGCGTCGCCCGTGCCGCGTGTCAGCGAATCGCCAAGCGTGACCAGTTGAAAGCGCTGGTCCGTCTCGGGGGCGGCTGCCGGAGCAGATGGCCCTGTGTCTGAGGGTGCAGGTGTGCCGGTCGCGGGAGCCAGCCACTGCGGGTGCAGGGCAAAGGCAAAACCGGCCATGAGCGCGAGCAGAGAGAGAAAAGCGGCAGACGCTGTGACGCGCCAGAGCAGCTGTCCGGTTCGGGGACGCATGGTTCTCCTCCTCTTTTCGGTAATGTCCGAAAGCGTGGTATACTAAAATCTAATCATCGGTAGTGTACCACAATCAGTCTGTTTTCGACAGTTTACGCGGTAATTCCAAGGCAGAGGGGAAGGTGCCACAACCGCAAATGGCAGAGGTTGTCTTGTCCGTCGCTCATCTGAAAAAATCATTTGGAAAACGGCAGATCATCAAAGACATCACGTTTGACGTGATGGCGGGAGAAGTGTTCGGCTTCCTCGGGCCGAATGGGGCGGGGAAGACCACGACGATTCGCATGCTGGTCGGGCTGGCGGCCGCAGACAGCGGCGAGATTTTTATCGGAGGCCATTCGCTGAAGCGGGAATTTGCGCTGGCGATCCGGCAGGTCGGCTGTATTGTGGAAAATCCGGAGCTGTACAAGTTTTTGACCGGAAGAGAAAACCTGGAACAGTTCGCGCGCATGAGCGGGCAGATACCGGCTGGGCGCATTGACGAGGTGGCGGAGTTCGTCGAGCTCGCTCATGCGATCGACGACAAGGTCAAGACGTATTCGCTGGGCATGCGCCAACGGCTGGGGATTGCCCAAGCCCTGCTGCACCGGCCCAAGCTGTTGATTCTCGACGAACCGACGAATGGCCTGGACCCTGCGGGAATCCGGGAAATGCGCCAGTTTATCCGCCGCCTGGCCGAACAGGAGAGCCTTGCGGTGTTCATCTCCAGCCACCTGTTGAATGAAATCGAGATGATGTGCGACCGGGTGGCGATCATTCAGAGCGGACGGGTCATTTCCGTTGGCGAGGTAAAAGAGCTGATGGCCCAATTTGCCGACCAGGTGGAGTGGGAATTCGCTGGAGCAGACCTGGAAAGGGGACTCGCCTGTCTGGCCCGGCTTCCCTTTGTCACTGAGGTCTGGCAGACAGCTGAGGGAAAGGGCAAATGCAGGATGGACGTGGAGCAAATCAGCACGGCCAATGCTGCGCTGGTAGAGGCCGGGATCCAGGTGCGGGGGATTGCTTCGAAGACCGTTACGCTGGAGGATCTGTTCCTCAGCCTGACAGGGGAGGTGTAGCGTAAGTGGGAGGCAGCATGCTGCAGTTGGTCCAAAATGAGACGATGAAAATCTTGCGCCGCCGCCGTTTTCTCGTCGTCACCTTGATCTTGCTGATCTTGATTCCGATCTTTACATACGCGCAGTACAAGGCGGTGCTGACGGCCCAGGAGCGGCTCGGCACCTCGGATTGGCGGACGCTTTTGCAGCAGCGGATCGTCGACAACCAGAACCGGCTCAGTTCCAGCCGGATGCCGGAGGAGTGGCGGCAGTGGTTGAGCGTCCAGGTCAAACAGCAGCAGTATTACCTTGACCACGACATCAATCCCGACGCCCCCGGCGGTCCGGCGTTTGCCCGCTCGTTCATGGATCAGGCGGTCGCCCTGTTTTTGCCGATGACGATTGTCGTCCTGGCGGTAGACCTGGTGTCGGCCGAACACAGCGAAGGGACGATCAAGCTGCTGTTGACGCGTCCCGTTCGCCGCTGGAAGGTGCTGACCAGCAAATACATCGCCTTGCTTTTGTTCGTGTCGCTTACGGTCGTGCTCAGTCTGGTGCTGGCGTATCTCATCTCTGGAGTCGTGTTCGGTTATGCCGGCTGGAGCATGCCGGTGCTGACCGGGTTTCGCGCTGTGGGAGAAAATCTGGACACTTCCGGAGTCTTTATGCTGCCGCTGTGGAAGTACATGTTTATGCAGTACGGCCTGGGGTGGTATGTCTCTGTAGTGGTCGGCACGATTACATTGATGGTCTCCGTCCTGGTGCGCAGTGCGGCAGCCGGCATGGGGATCATGATGGCGGCGCTGATCAGCGGAAGCATCCTCACTCAGATGGCGTCGACGTGGGAGTCGGCGAAGTACTTGTTTGTGGTCAATTTGAGCTTGACCGACTATCTGTCCGGCAGTCTTCCGCCGATAAAAGGGATGACGCTGCCTTTTTCGCTCGTCGTGCTGGGGGTGTGGGGCTTGGCCGCGCTGATCGTCGCCTACGCAGTATTTACCAAGCGCGACGTGGTCTCTTAGCGAGAAAGATACCCTGAATATGACCAAAAAAAGTCTGTTCCCGGATTCTAGGGGGAACAGACTTTTTTGTTTGCTCAATCGTGCCAGCTCAGGTTTTCTGCCTGCTCGATCAACTGGGTGAGCGTAATGCCTTTTCCAGTCATGATCACGTAGAACGACAGTTTGCCGTGTGTCGTAATGAAGTGAACAGCATGCGGTGCGACGGCCTCATGTGACTTCTGGTCGTATGTGACGCCGATCGCCTGATTGCCGTTGATGACGAACAGCCGGCGGTCAACGAACGTTCCGGGGATAGACAGGGAGCGCTTATGAACGTCGTTTGGCAGCACCTGGATCGTAATCTTGTCGTCTCCGCGTTTGTAAGTAGTCATCACTTCTGACACGCGATTGCTGGTTTCTGATTCGTACTGCAGCGTCAAGCCTTCCAGCGAGAAGTCCTCCGGCGCCTTGGCCAGGGTCGGCACGGGGATGTTGGAAGCGCGCGCAGCGGTCTTGGCATCGGTAAAGGTTGAAATCGTAATCGATTTATTCGCCTCAGCAGGGTGTGATGCTTGCGATCCGGAGCCCTCGACGGCAGCTTCGGTCCCAGAATCGCCTGTCGCCGGTTCTTCGATTGCCGTCAGGCTCGCTATTCCTTGCTCACTGTCGGTGAGCTGCCCTTCCGGTGCGGCATCCGCCGCTTCCGTTCCGCTTGCCTTGTCGTTTTTTTGTTCTTTTCCTTCTTCCCCGGCAATGGCGTTGGCCGCCCGATTGGATACATCCGGGTTGGAACGCGAAGGGAGTGCTTTATGAGCGGTTCCTGCCAGCGTGTCCGCTTTTTGCTGAGCAGGGATATCGGCTGCCAGGGCCAGTTGATTGTCTGCTGCCACTACAGACTTATCGGCTTGACCACTTGCTTGATTAGCCGCAGGCTGCTTCTTCGTTTTCCCGTCATTTGCCTCTTGTGGCTTTTCTTTTGGGGCAGCGGCCGAGGTTGGGGAGTTTGCCGGTGCCTGGGAGCTCATATCCATCGAAATCCTTGGCGAGGCGCCGCTTGACTCGGACTGAAAAGCGAAATTTTCTCCCCGGCCGGCGGCGAGCTGGTCTCCGGCATTATGCTTGAGCGTCTGGGCACCGACGAGTCCGACAATCACCAATGCCGCGGCTGCACTGATCCAGGCGGCTGGCCGAAAGCGCCTTTTGCTGCGTTTCTCCGATAGCGGATCGAGATATTGGCTTGCCGCTGTGAGCGGCGGTATGGAAACATTTTTCGTAGAGGCATAGATTGCTTGCATGATTCGATCTTCCAACTGATCGGGCGGCTGGGGATATTCTTTCATAAACAATACCTCCTCGGGAGCGGCGAAGGTAGTCTCTATCCATTCCAGACAGCTGTCGCAAGCTTCTACGTGTGAAAGGGCGGCTTCGTCGGCGTCATTAGGCCATTTTGCTCTAAACTCCTGGCAGTTCATGTACGAGCCCTCCTTCCGAACGAGTCAAAATTTTGGCAAGCTCCTGACGTGCGCGCAAATAGCGAACGCGCGCCGTCGACTCAGCTATGCCGAGCAGTGAAGCTATCCTTTCAAACGGGTATTCGTGGGTGCAGCGCAAGATGATGACTTCCCGATACGTATCGGATAACTGCTCAAAAGCGCGGACAATTTCCTGCCGCTGCTCTTTGCCCAGTAAACTCTCTTGAGGTGAACCGTCTCTTGCTGGTGAAGGTATATAGGCCAGTTGCTCGTCCGATTCATGGATTTTGCGCCTGCGGAGGAAGTCGATGGTGCGATTGCGGGCCAGCGTATGCAACCATGTAGAAAATTGACTGTCTCCACGGTAGGAGGAGAGTTTTTCGTAAGCTTTGACAAATACTTCTTGGGTTAAATCTTCCGCATCGGCCGCGTTATTCACCATCTTGTAAATAAACACGAAGATCATTCGTTGATAGCGTTGAATGATTTCACGGTATGCCTCCACGTCTCCCTGCGAAATCCGCTGAATGATTTCGGTATCGGTTTGCATACTTTCCTCCGGCCCCCCTTCGTTTATTTTGACGCATGTTCTATTCATACGTTTCATGCTCCTGAAAAAAAGTGAAACGGTCAGTATCCACATCTACAACTTCATAGCGGTACCCTTGCTCGATCAAAAACAGCTGGCGATGCGCGGCAAATTCCTGTTCGCGCGTGTCTCGGGTGACCAAGGTGTAGAAATGGGCCTGATTGTCTCCTTCCTTCGGCCGGAGTATGCGCCCCAGCCGCTGTGCCTCTTCCTGTCTGGAACCAAACGTGCCGGAGACTTGGATGGCTACGTTGGCGTCGGGCAAATCCACCGCGAAGTTGGCCACTTTGGACACGACCAGGTGGTTGATTTTACCAGCCTTAAACTGTTGGTACAAAAGCTCCCGCTCCCGCTCCGGCACTTTTCCGGTGATCAGCGGCGCACCCAGCTGTTCGGCGATGCTCTCCAGCTGTTTGATGTACTGGCCGATAATCAGCACGCGATCGCTCTGGTGGCGATCCAGCAGCGACTTGAGCACCTGTACTTTCTGCGGATTTTCCGCAGCGATCCGGTGTTTTTGCTGCGGCGTGGCAACAGCGTACGCCTCCCGCAGCTTGGATGATATGGGCAAGCGGATTTCCCGGCAGTTCGCCTGGGCGATAAAGCCCGCGTCCTCCAGATCCCGCCACGGCAGCTCGAACCTTTTGGGGCCGATCAGGGAAAACACGTCTTCTTCGCGGCCGTCTTCGCGGATCAAGGTGGCGGTAAGGCCGAGCCGCCGCCTCGCCTGCAGGCTTGCAGTCATGCGGAAGATCGGCGCAGGCAGCAGGTGAACCTCGTCGTAGATGATCAGGCCCCAATCCCGCTCGCTGAACAGGCGCAGATGCGGGTATTCGTCCGTCTCTTTATGATGGTGTGTCAAAATTTGGTAGGTCGCAACGGTAATTGGTTTTACCTGCTTCAATTGCCCAGTATACTCTCCGACCATCTCCGGTTCAACAGTCGTTTTGTCGAGAATTTCGCTGATCCATTGGCGGACAGAGGTGGTGTTGGTCGTAAGGATCAGGGTCGCCCGCTGGATCTGGTTGATCGCGCCAAGGCCGATGACCGTCTTCCCGGCGCCGCAGGGCAGGACCAGGACGCCGCTTCCGCCGTAGACCGAGCCGCTTTGGTAAAACGCGTCGACGGCTGACTGCTGATACGGCCGCAGCCCGAAAGTCCGGCCGGCCAGAGTTGTTTGGCGCAGCTCGACAGGGCAGGCCTCTCCCTCTGCGTAGCCGGCCAGGTCTTGAACCGGATACCCCAATTTTACTAGTTCTTGTTTAATCGGTCCGCGGGCAAAATCTCTCAGTTTGTATTCGGTCGGTGACAGCACCGTGTCTATATACGCCTGAAAGGACCGGTAACCCATGATGTCGGTCATGAGCAGCGGATCCTCCCCGACCAGGACGAGATCGTCTCCGCGCCGTTCCATCCGGATGGATCCGCAGCGGGCAAACGTCTCTCGGACCTGTGCCGCAATGGTCGGTGGGATGCCGAATTTGCTGTAAGCCTCGAGCGATGCCAGCACGTCTTCCGCGGAAATGCCGCTGCTGGCCGCATTCCATAAAGAGAGCGGCGTAATCCGGTAGGTGTGGATGTACTCCGGGCTTTTGACCAGCTCGGCAAATCCTGCGAGGGCGTGCCTGGCTTCTTCGAACAAGGGGTTGTGGACCTCGAGCAAAATGGTTCGGTCGCTTTGAACGATCAGCGGCAAATGCGGCTTTACAGACACTCGTGTCACCTCTATGTTGTAGTGGATAGACTATCTCATTATCCTACCATAATTGACGCGTTAAAGGAAAACGGATGGACAGGAAGCAAAAGCGTGTTACAGCAAAGGCTGTCAGGGCATCGGCGGGAGGGCAACAATATTTCAACGGGAGGCGGGTACAATAAGGAAAAAGGAGGAGGCGACAGCTTGGAAACAGGTACTCTCGCAGCCCAATTTTTTAACGTAGTCCTGATCTTTGTGCTCGTTTTCCTGAACGGCTTTTTTGTCGCGACCGAGTTCGCTGTCGTCAAAGTGCGCGAGTCCCGCATTGCCCAACTGGTGGCCGAGGGGAACCGGCAGGCCGAAGCCGTGGACAGGCTGATCAGCAATCTGGACAGCTACCTGTCTGCCACGCAGCTGGGCATCACGCTGGCTTCACTGGGTCTGGGATGGCTCGGGGAACCGACGATCTCGACGCTGCTCGACCCGTTGTTTCGCTCCCTTGCGCTGGCAGATCCGTGGCGAAAGACCATCTCCTTCCTGCTGGCCTTCTCGATTATTACCTTCTTACATATCGTGATGGGAGAGCTGGCCCCGAAGTCGCTCGCCATCCAGCACTCCGAATGGGTATCGCTGAAGGTGGCGAGGCCGATCCAGCTGTTCTACAAAGTGATGTATCCGTTTATCGTCCTGTTGAATTGGTCAGCGGCGAAGTTTTTAAAATTGATGGGAGTTCCGCCCGCCTCAGAGGTGCAGGAAGCGCACACGGAGGAGGAGATCCGCATTCTGGTCAGTGAAAGCCATAAAAGCGGACTGATCGACCAGACGGAGTTGATGCTGGTTGACAACATCTTTGATTTCTCCGAAACGATGGCCCGGGAGATCATGGTTCCGCGCACGGACATGGTCGTCCTCAACCTGCGGCATCCGTACGAGGAGAATATACAGGTGGTAAAAAATGGTAGGTTTACCCGCTATCCGGTGGTGGACGGAGACAAGGACCATGTAGTGGGCAGCTTGCATATCAAGGACTTGCTGACCAATCTGCTGCAGGACACGGACCAGCAGCTGCAAAACTTCATGCGTCCGGTTTTGACGGTGCCGGAAACCATCTCGATCAGCAGGCTTTTAACGAGGATGCAGAAGCAGCACAACCAGATCGCGATTCTCATCGACGAGTACGGCGGTACGGCCGGATTGGTGACGGTAGAGGACATCCTGGAGGAGATCGTAGGCGACATCCAGGATGAATTTGACAACGAACGCCCGGAAATCGAACAGAAGGACGATATCTTCTCGTTTGACGGGCGCATGCTGCTGGAGGAGGTAAACGACTACCTTGGGCTGGAGCTGGAGGAGAGTGAGGTGGATACGCTGGCAGGGTGGATTTACATGCAGATCGACCATCCTCCCAAGGTTGGCGATACGGTGGAGGCAGAAGGCTATCAGTTTGTCGTCGGCGAGGTGGATCACTACCGGATCACCCGCGTGTGGGTGAAAAAGCCGGCCGTCCAGGCGCAGATCGCTTTACAAACCGAATGAGGAGCGCCAAATGCCAGCCGATCCGGTACGAAAGGCTGGCATCGGCGTTTTTTGGACGGAACTTCACAGAAAAGACATAAACTTTCTTGCAACCGCTTTCTTTTTCTGTCGTATAATTAAAGAAACATATCGCGGGCCGAAAAAGGAGGAAGGACCATGATGACAGTACGAACAGAACAAGAAAAGCTGCTGTTGTTAACTTCGATTCGCTTGATGATTTGTGTCGGTCACGCGGATGGTTACATGGGCGAGCAGGAAATTGCCCGTATCTACGAAATGGTAAACAGCCGGTTCACCCTAAGAGAACGGCAAATTCTCATAGATGACTTTGACGAACCAAAGCCGCCGGAGCAAATCATCAGCAATATGCAGGCGATGACGAATACGGAGAAGCTGACGCTGCTCCGACAACTGTACCGCATCGCGCTGGCCGACAACAGGCTTTCCTCGGCCGAACAAAAGACCATTCACCGCATCGCGGCGCTGCTTTGCATTGGCAGCGACAAGCTGCAGCAGGTGGAGGACTGGATGCTGGAGGGCCTGTACTGGAAGGAACGCTGGAAACAAATTGTCGGAGAATAGGTAGCTTGACTATTTCGCTGTGCATGCCATGTTCATACGATAGGAAAGAAATCTTTCCTGGAGGGATGTGGACGTGCACAAAATCATTACATTTCCTACGCAGAAAGGCTATCACCGCTGTCTGAGCTGCCTGATGAAAGACGAGTCATCCCGCGCAAGGGCGAAAATCCTGGCCTCGCTCAACACGCTGATCATTCCGACAGAACAGTACGAAAAGTTCCGGAAGCTGCTCGGGAATGAAAAGCATCACGTTTCCGACGAGGTCACCGTCCGTCTTCATGCAACCGATGAAATACCATGGGGAGTGGAACAGGTCGGAGCACCGGAATTCTGGGAGAGGACGCGGGGCGAAGGGATCAAAGTGGCTGTTATCGACACGGGCATTTCTTCCGGCCACCCTGATTTGCGGGGGCAGGTGAAGGGAAGAGTCAACATTGTCAATGGGGGCATTGCCGGCCATGGCACCCACGTAGCCGGGACAATCGCCGCCGCCGCCAACAACCGGGGGATTGTCGGCATCGCTCCGGCCGCTCATTTGTACGATGTGCATGTTTTTTCACCTGACGGGACAGCCAGGATGAGCGACATCATCCGGGGGATCAACTGGGCCGTGGAACGCCGGATGGACGTGATCAACATGAGCTTTGGCGCCAGCCAGCCAAACCAGGCGCTCTACCACGCGATCAAAAAGGCTTCCCAAGCCGGGATTGTCCTCGTTGCCTCAGCCGGCAACAACGGGGGGAGACTGGAGTATCCTGCGGCCTACAAAGAAGTCATAGCTGTCGGGGCGGTTGACAGGCAGAACAAGATCGCCTCATTCAGTTCGCGCGGTCCGGGACTTGTCCTCGCCCCGGGTGTCCAGATCAAGTCTACGTGGCTCAACAATTCCTACAAGGTGTTGGACGGAACCTCGATGGCCGCCGCCCATATGTCGGGATTGACCGCGCTTCGCATCGCATCAAGAGGAAGCAGGTCGCTGCAAAGCCGGTCGAAGCGCCGGGGGAGGAAGTTCGAATCTATTTGAAGAGAAGCAAGTCCGCCCTTTTTGGCGGACTTTTTCGTTTTGCGGAGAATTGACACGTCGCAGCGGACATTATCGTTTGATACAATAGAAGGAATCGAGTAAGGAGGAAAGCTGCTATGCTGCGAATATTGATATCAAACGATGACGGCATCAATGCCATCGGGATCAAGAAGCTTGTGGAGGCGACGTTGACCCTCTCTGATGTGGAGGTATACGTTGCCGCGCCAGCGGAAGAAAAGAGCGGTGTCGGCCACGGGATTACCTACCGCACGCCGCTGACTTCTACCGTCCATTCTTTCTACGGGCTGCCCGTACAAGCGTGGGAGGTGCACGGAACGCCTGCGGACTGCGTCAAGGCGGCTTATTACTTGCTGCTGAAGGAAGACCGGCGCCCAGATATTGTGTTTTCCGGCATCAATGTGGGCAATAATCTAGGGCGGGACGTCTATTACTCCGGCACCTGCAGCGCCGCCCGGGAAGCGGTGATATTGGGAATCCCGTCGGTTGCATTCTCATACGACAACTACTTCGCCGGCGAAGACTACGGCGAGGTAGAGGAGATCGTCAAGCCGCTGCTGCGGGAATTTCAGCGCCGGGCGATCGGTAAGCTGCTGCCCCCAGAGGTGTTTTGGAACGTGAACTTCCCCCACCTCCCGGCAGCCGAAGTAAAGGGGATCGCCCCGGCTCCCTTGTCGCTCTACCACTACCAGGACAAATACAAGCCCGCCAACGAAGGATACTACCTGCAGCGGGAGTACCCGGAAACCGTCGATCAAGGAAAACATGACTACGGGATGCTGCAGGCAGGCTATGTGACCGTCACGCCGATCCATATCGATTCAACCGATTACACCCTGCTGGAGTCGATGGGCGATTGGCCGATCATAAAATGAGGGAAGACTTCGCTTCGCCGTCGGAGGAGACGCTGGGAGAAATTTTGCCCCCCGGGCCTTTTGCCGATGTGTACCGTGCGGGAAAGGTGGACGGGCTGCCCTGCTTTGCCCGTCTCAACGCGGCCGGGGCTGTAGAATTGTATCTCGTTTTTGAGAGTATTGACGCGTTTAGCGAGCTGACCGAGGGAGCGGTTACGGCAGATTGGAAAACCTACCAGAGACGCCTGCTGGCTGTCATCTGGACGCGAAACGATCCGGTGCAGCCGCTGGGTTTTCCCTTGTCCTTTGACATGACCGCCGAGCAGGATCAGCAGATGGTCCGCGGCTTGCTCGAGCAGCCGCAGACGCAGCTTTTTCACCTTGCCTTGCTGGATGATCAGCTAATCCACGTGTTCACGGATGAGATCCGGTTTTCCGCAGCCCAGAAGCGCGAGGTGGAGCAGATGATCCAGCGTCTGTCCGCGCCGGTGAGGCATGATGATGACGAGTCCGCCCCGGCCGACAGCGAGGTGAGGGAAGCGCCGATCCAGTCAATCCCCGCCGCTGCACTATCGGACGACATCTTGGTGGAGGCGGGGACGGCCTATACCGTCGACTTCGCGCATTTGGAGCAGACATACGGTGCAAAGCAGGCGGAGGCGATGCTGATGTCGGCCGTTTACCAGGCGCTGCTGGTGATGCGCCGCCATGGGCGCAGCCAGGTGAGGGAGACCGCTTTTACGGTCTGGGCCGCACAGTGTTCACCGTACACCAGCATCGTTATCACCCCTGAGCTGTCCTCATTGTTTGCGGACAAATCCGATGAAAATCCATTCCTTCGCCTGCTGGTGCAGCTTCCCGGATTTGTGGAACACCGCCGTGATATCCCGCTTTCCCTGGGGGCTTTTCCCATCATGCGCTATGAACGGGGAACCCTGCTTCATGTGGAACTGGAAGAACCGGTCATCGCGAGACTGGCAGCCCTGTTTGCCCGCTTGCACCCAGGGGCCGCCAACCCGTACAGCCCGCCTGACCAAAACCGGGAAAACTAGTCAGATTTCAACAAAGGAAACGACATGGCCTGCTGCGAATAGGTAGTAGGAAAACCAGGCGAGGTGAGTGGAATGGAGTCTGTTCAATTCGATTCGTCAGATGTCGTGTCCGCGTATTTCCGGCAGTTTCATGAGGAGATCGAGCAGTTGGCGGGCCAATTTGCCCTGAAGCCCGGCGAGGCGTTCCCCGCGACCCGGCGCAAAACCCAGCCGTTTGACCGTGCCGAGGTGGAGTACACCCTCTGGGGGCAAGCAGGGGTAGTCTCGATCAAAGGAAACTTCCCGTTGTCCGCCCATTATGCTTCCCATTGCGAGACAATTCCCGTCACCATGAGGTTCTCCCTCTCGTACAGCGGGGATACGGCGCCAGGTGACGTAAAACGGCGGGTGGAAGAACAGGTAGCAAGCGACGTCGAGATCGACTGGAGCATCCTTCCTGCCGGCCATGACGATCATCTGGAACTGTCGCTTCGTTTTCTCTGCCGGCCGCAAACCGGGATGCTTTGTGAATACGCACGGGATGTGCTGGGAATTATAACGAGGCGCATCATTGCCGCATGACCGGCCCGGCGACAATACTTTTTAAAATTGACCGGCTCTCCGATGGAGGGCTATTTTTCGTAAGCGGATACAACAGAAAGGAGTATCGCCATGCGACTATTTGTGGCGCTTGGCCTGCCGCAGCAGGCAGCCGGCTACATACGTCAGGTTCAATCACACCTGCAGCAAAAGATTTCCGCAGCCCGGTGGCAGCCGCTGGACAACCTGCATCTCACTCTGCATTTTCTCGGTGAAACAGATGAGCAGCTGATCCCTTCGATCTGCGCCGATATGGATTTGGTCGGTTCGCTGATCCGGCCGTTTACTCTGCGCATCGGCCAGTTGGGAGCCTTCTTTCACAAGGGCAGTCCGCGCGTCCTGTGGCTGGGCGTCAATGGAGAGATGCAGCCGCTCCTGCAGGCGCATCAGCTGCTCGGCAAACGCCTGGCGCAGCACGAACTGCTGCAAATCGACAAACGGGCGTATCATCCGCACATCACGCTCGCCCGCAACCCGCAAGTTCCTGCCGGCGCGCTGCCGCTTGAGCAGTGGAACCGGGAGTGCCTGGCTGATCAACCGCCGCACTGGCAGGTACAGAACATCCGGCTGTACCATTCCCGGCTCCGTCCCCAGGGAGCTGAATATACGGTGCTGCACACCGCTGCATTCGCGAAAAAAAGCGAAAGCGGATCCGATGATTTGTCAATAAATCAAGAGTGTTGAATACACTGTAGTGAGTAAACGTCATTTTGTCGGAAAGCGGTGGGATTTCGATGGGAGAGTTTACTACCGGAGTACTGTACCCGCGAAAGTATGAGCCAAAAGTGATACATAGCTTGCCAAAGTCTCGCCAGCCGTATTTTCACAAGAACGTCAACAGCACCTGGAACGCCTTTTTTTTGCAGGACGAATGGATCGGGGGAGCAGATACCATGCAGTTCCTGCTCCGCTTGTCCAGCCAGCACGTCCCCTTGCTGTGGTTTCACGACGCGGAGGACAAGGGCTGGGGGTATCGCCTGTTCGACGGAGGGTACGAGGTTTCGTCGGCCGCGATCAACTACGAACTGGACGTAGAGATGGCAGAGAGCATCATGAGCAGCCGCTACCCGGACATCGAGCTGGCGGAAGAGGTCATCGAGAATGAAGAACTTCGTAAAGAGTACGAACAGGTGCTGGACCAGGTCGCCCGCTCGTCCGGCTATCGCCAGGAGGTGTGGAAAGGGGTTTCCCGAGTAAGGCCGGAATCTTTTGCAACACTGTTGTCCCATAAACAAATTTTTCAGCTTCGCTCGTTGTTCAACCTGCATTTTCTGGCGGGCTATGACGAGGAGACGGGCAATTCTTACCTGTACGATTCGGTTGACCTGTTTAAAGAAATTTTGGGGATTGAGGAGATGATGTGGGTAAATTATACGTATCTGGCGAGTGGAGGTCGAGAGTGAACCGGGCTGGCAGGCCCGTTTTTTGTTGACAAAAGACAAAAACAGTCGTACTATTTGGCGTATATCTTATCGGTTTAGTGGGGGTTTATACAATGAAGAACTTTTTGCGTACGACATCAGTGATCACCGGACTGGCTCTGCTGCTGGCTGGATGCGGGACAAGCGGCGGCGGCGAGCAGCAGCCGGCAGGAGGGAATGCCGCTCCGGCAGGCAACCAGGCCGCCGAACCAAACCTTTTGGATCAGATAAAAGCAGAGGGCAAAATCAAGATCGGAACGGAAGGAACCTATTCGCCGTTTACCTTCCACGACCCATCGGGTCAATTGACCGGTTTTGACGTCGATGTCGCCACCGAAGTGGCCAAGCGCATGGGTGTCGAACCCGTGTTTATGGAGACGCAATGGGATGCCATGTTTGCCGGATTGGACTCCAAACGCTTTGACTTGATCGCCAATGAAGTGGGGATACGGCCGGACCGCCAGGAAAAATACGACTTCTCCGAGCCGTACAGCGCCTCCCAGGGGGTCCTGGTCGTCCATAAGGACAACAATGAGATTACCGATTTCTCGCAGATCAAAGGGTTGAAGGCAGCACAGACGCTGACCAGCAACTGGTCGCAGAAGGCGAAGGACAGCGGCGCACAGATCGTCGCTACCGAAACCCTGACACAAGCCGTCGATTTGGTAGCGACCAAGCGGGTGGACGTCGTGATCAATGACGCCTTGTCGGTCTACGATTACCTGAAGCAAAAACCGGATATGCCGGTAAAGGTCGTCGCCAAGTACGACACCAATATGAAAAACGGCTTTATGTTCAGAAAGGGCAATCCGGAACTGATCGAAGCGGTCAACAAAGCCATCGACGAAATGATCAAGGATGGTACGTATCAAAAAATCTCGGAAAAATGGTTTGGCGTCAACATCCTGGAATAAGCGGTACTGACGAATACAGACCGCGTGCCTGCGCTATGCAAACGGCACGCGGTCTGTTTTGGTTTTACCCGAAGGGAATCACGACGAGTTTGACCAGCACCACCAGCAGCAGACTGATGCCGAAGCTGACGAACACGTTGCGGCTTAAGGCCATCAGCAGCAGACAGGCGATGCTGGCGAACAAAAACAAGGGCTGGATGACGAACTGCCCCTGTTTGACAAACAAGGACGGGAAGATCAAGGCAGCGAGTATGCCGATGGGAATGAACGAAAGCCCGTTCATCAGCCGGGGAGAAAACAGACTGGCCGGCAGCCGCAAAAAAGCCCGCCGGGTCAGATAAGTGACGGCACCCATTCCGACGAAAAGCAGCAGAGCGTGTGCGGTCGTCATGTCGTCTCTGCCTCCTGTTCCACGGGGGATTGCTGGGCAAAATACCCGACGGCAAAAGCGAACAGGCCGGCCGCCAGAAGATGCAGGCCGTTGGGCAGCAGCAGGGCCAGCCCGGCCGCGACCGCTCCGGTGGCCAAAAAGGTCAGGATGCGAAGGAGGGAGCCAAGCTGATAGTAGGCGAGCGCCAAAAACATTGCCGTAAAGCTGAAGTCAAGACCGAGTGCCGCCGGATCGGGCAGCCACTGTCCGGCGATCGTCCCCAGCCAGGTGCCGGCACACCAGCCGATGTACAAAGCGAGCCCGACGGTAAACACGTAGGCGGCATGGCTGGGATGATGGCGAAAGCGGTTCAGAATGATCGCGTACTGTTCATCGGTCAGGAAAAAGGCGAAAATGCCCGTCAGCAGCTTGGGGAAACTCCGGTAGTAGGGTGACAGCGAGAGTCCCATCAGGAAGTGGCGGGAATTGAGCAAAAAGGTAGCCAGGATGATCGACAGGCTTCCGGCACGTTCGCTCAGCATGGAGAGCGCCGTAAACTGGGAGGAGCCTGCAAATACGATCAGCGACATGGCGAGACTCTGCCAGCCGCTCAAGCCAGCCTGGATCGACAGCATGCCAAAGATCGCACCGAACAGGGCGACGCTGACGGAAATCGGCGCGGCATCGATCAATCCTTGCCGCACCTGCAGTGCAGAGAAGTGGGGTGGCTTCATCTCAGGGACTCCTTTCGTTTATGCAAAACGGACGCAAGAATCGCCATTCCGGCATCGATCTGTCCTGCTGTTTCATGGGTAAAACAGAGGCGGATGAACGGTTGAACCGCCTCGCGCGTTAAAAACATGTCGCCGCAGGCAAACGAAACACCCTGTGACAGGCAGTCCTGCAAGACCTCACGTACGTCCAATCCTTCCGGCAGCGAGATCCAAAAGTAAAAGCCGCCGGCAGGTTTTTCATACGCAAGCTCCAGTGCGGATAAAGACGCCAGGTGACGCTCCATCAATGCCGCCTGCTTGTCGTACATGGTGCGGACCCGCTCGAGATGGGGAGGCAGGCAGCCGTCGCGGACAAAGTCGTACAAGGCCATCTGCCCCAGTGTGTTCGTACTAATGGACAGCTCCTTCATGCGGGTGATCATGCGGACGAGCTGGCGGCTGGCCGCGATCCAGCCGAGCCGCTGACCGGGGAACAGCAGCTTGGAGAACGTGTTCATGTAGATCACGCTGCCCGTTTGGTCCAGCGCCTTTAGCGGGACAGGGGGCGGGCTTGACAGATGCAAATGGCGGTATGCGTCGTCCTCGACGATGGGAAAGCCGTGCGTTTCGCTCAGGCTGACCAAATGCCTGCGCCTTGACAGCGAGAGCGTGTATCCGGTTGGATTGTGAAAGGTTGGCACGGTATAGACAAAGCGGGGGCGGTAGCGGGCCAATATCCCCTCCAGTACGTCTGTCCGCATCCCTTCGCGGTCGATCGGGACCGGAATAATGCTCAGTCCCAGAGATTGAAACAGCTGTAGCGCGCCAAAATACGTCGGCATTTCCACTGCGACGGTATCTCCCGGTTTGGCCAGCAGGGAGGCAACCAGGTACAGGGCCTCCTGGGAGCCGCTCGTCACGACGACTTGTTCGGCGGAGGAGACCTGGTCAAGGCCCATCCACGACACGATCCATTCCCGCAGAAGAGGATGGCCGTCGACTGGCAAGAAGCTGTAGGCATCGATGCAGCCTGCCGCTTTGCAGACGTACTCTGAAAAACCGGATGACGCCAACGTGTGCCTCCCCCCGTCTCCATGGGCAAAGTTGATTTTGCTCTGCGGACCGGAAAAGGACAGCAGCTCTGCCATATGGGACGGGGACGGGTACAGGTGATGATCCAGCGACTCCCGCCAGTCCAGACGGGTCAGGGAAGAGACAGGCTGAAGCGGCTGCACATAGCGTCCGCTTCCTGTCCGGCAGAGGATCAAACCCTCTTCCTCCAGCTCGGCGTAAGCGCGCACGACCGAATTGCGGCTCACGCCGAGCTGGTCGGCCAGCTTTCGTTCAGGCGGCAGGGCGGAGCCAATTGGCCATTCGCCGCTTAATATTTGGTAGCGCAGTTGTTCATGAACCCGGCGATAGATTGGTTTTCTTCCCATTACGGCGCCCTTTCTGTAACGTTGTGTACGCCTTCACTATAATTTGAATAGTAAAAAAATAAAAGAGCCAATTCGCTGCAAAAAAACAGCCAACCAGGCCAAAAAGAAACACGCCCAACTGCCGCGACAATTGGACGTGCTGACGTGGCCGGGAAAGCGCCTGTCAGGACTAGTTTCCCCGCAAATCTTCCAGATTGATTCCTTGTTCAACCGCAAATTGAAAATCCTCCACATCGTAGAACTGCAGCGCAACGTTGTGTTCGATCATGCGATCCTGCCATTCAATCTGATCGGTAAGCAGCGGAACCTGCAAACGGATGGCAGAGAGCATCAACTGGGTTTCGATCGGGTCGAAAGCCTCGCCCCACATCTCATTGTCTTCTGCCTTGATTACCGTGAGATGAACCATTTCCTGGAAGGGAATGGTGATGGTCGACCAGGGGGCAACCAGCGCTTTTTCCATCTGTTTGCGGGTAAACGGTTCATCGAAGTACTTGATCATCGTATCCATCACTTCGCGCACATGCCTGTCGTCTTCGGGATTGAGCATAATCGGTTCAGGACTGTGGCGAATTTCTTCCAATTCATAGATCGTCGAAGAAGGGATGATGTACTCGACCGGATGATCCGGAGACATCAGCTCGCCGTAAATGGCTAGCATCACGGCTTCTAAGACGAATTGCTTCCTCACATGACAACCCTCCTCCCTTCCATCATACTCAAATCAGCTGTTGACAACAACCCCGGATAACGTTAGGATTATAGTTGTTACACAAAGGGGAGTAGCTTTTACAGCAAAGTCGTCAATACAGGACTACACTTCGTCCTCGGCTTTGTTGGCAACGATGAACGACGTTGTTAGCAAGACCTTTGCCTATGTACCACACATAGGTGAGGGTCTTTTTTATTTGACTTCTCACCTGTTAGGAAACAAGCCGGTTGAAGTGTTCGGCGGGAAAACAGAGGGGAGTTGGAGAAATTGCTAGAGACAACGTTTTTGGGATCGCTTTTGCTCATCATCGCAATCGACATCATCCTGGGAGGGGACAATGCTGTCGTAATTGCGATGGCAAGCCGCAAACTGCCAGCAGAGCAAAAGAAAAAAGCCGTTATTTGGGGAACTTGCATCGCAGTAGTGATACGCGTGCTGGCGACGATCGCGGCCGCCCTGCTTTTGAAGATACCGTTTTTGTACCTGATCGGCGGACTCTTGCTGGCCTGGATCGCTTTCAAGCTGCTGCTTGAGGACGACGATGAAAAAGAGGTCGAAGCCGGCGACAGCTTGCTGCAGGCAATCAAGACGATCGTATTCGCAGACATTTTGATGGGTCTGGACAACGTGCTTGCGATCGCCGGAGCCGCCAAAGGCGAGATCTCGCTGATCGTCATTGGATTGCTCATCAGCATCCCCGTTATGGTTTGGGGGAGCAGCCTGATCCTCAAGGCGATGGAGCGCTTTCCCTGGATCGTCTACGTAGGCTCGGGCATCCTCGCCTGGACAGCAGCCAGAATGATCACCCACGAACATGCCGTCGCGCAGTTCCTGCCTACGCCCATCCTTCTCTACGGCTTCGAACTGCTGATCGTCATCGGAATCATCGCGGCCGGTTTCTGGAAGAGAAACCGGACCGAGCAAAACAGAAAGAAGCGGGAACTCGAGCAAAAAGAACTGGTAGCAGACGATATCGCCGCCGGTTCGTAAGGAAGCTCTGAGGCACCTCTTAGGTCTTCATCATCAAAAGCCCGATCGGCAGAGAAAAATGGAGCGAGCGAAGGCCTTGGCAGCGCCCGCCCAGTCGAAACGGAAAAAAACGGCACACGCTTGTCGACCAAATGCTACGTTGAGCTGCCCACAGTCATTTTTGGTCGACGTGCCGTTTTTTGGAGTGTAGACGGACAGTACAAGCTTCCAGTTGGAGCGCCACGAACTGAGCGAGCCCATTTTTCTCGGCCGCCACGGCAAATGTTCACAGTAGCAAAAGAACGCGGGGGAAATCACCCCGCGTTTTCTTTATAAGCTCTATTCAACATAAAGCCGCTGCTCCCGGCTAAACCAACGAAGAGGGTTAAACCGCCACCGCGATTGATAGCGATTTTGCCGTTCCTTGCGACGGGTCATCCGCTGATGCATCAAATCCATCTCAAAGGTCACGCGCCGAATTTCCAGCCGAAGCGACTCCTGCATTTCTTCGATATCGGCGATCTTTTCCAGGATGGCTGCCTGTGCGCTCTGCATGGAAGAGAGGTGAGTCAGCTCCTGCTGAAAGTGGAAGAGCGTCTCTTGAACGGTTTGTTCTACTTCATGCAGACTTGCGATCGTCCGCTGCTGCACATCGAGGGCCAGCGAATCCGCTTCCTTTTTCAGCTCATCCTCTTCTGCTGCAGACAGCTCGTCCAGGCGGATCAGTCCTTCCTCTACCATCTGCCGCTGGATATCGCGGAGGGAGGCATTTCCCGCATCTTTCCGCTTCTTTACTTCGGTCAGCAGCATAACGCCGTGTTCACTGATCAAGTAGTGGCCTTGCGCATTTTTTTGCCGCTCATTTACCGGGACAAACATCTCCAGCCAGTTGCGCAGTGTTCGGACGTGAAGATCGAGCCGATCTGCCACTTCTTTTGATGCCAACCACACTTGTACATTGAGACTCATCGTCATGCACCCCTTTACCAGCCGATTCCGGTTCGTTTGTGCCCTATTATAGCACCTATTTTTCCGGGAAAAAGCAAATCGACAAAGGTTCTAAAAACTAGTGGGATTTCGGCGAATTGGGACAGTTTGTCGATTTTTTGCACAGCAAGCCGGACAGGGCTTTCTCCCCGCTAACCGGGCGAAACAGGCAGGCTGCCAGGCATTTTTGTCCGGCCGGCGTCGTAGATTGTAAGAAAGAAAGCTGTCCCAACCGATGGGAGATGCGGAAAGAGGGCGTAGCGGTGGTACTACATTGGCAGATTCCTGTCTCAGTGATTGTGGCGGCAGCTTCCATGGCGAGTGCGCTAGGCGGGCTGCTGCTGTTTTTCCGCAAGTCTTGGTCGGAAGATTCCCTGTACGCGATGGTCAGCATCGGCGGGGGCTTGCTGTTGGCCCTGACCGTACTGGATCTGCTGCCGCAAAGCCTGGCGGGAGGCAAGCATTTGCTGCCGTTTGTCCTGGTCGGGTTCGGTCTGTTGTTCGCAGTGGAGACGGCCCAAAGGCAGGTGAGCGGCTGGCAGGGGAGCGCGTACGGCGTGCTGCTGGGCTTTGTCATACACTCCTTCGTCGAGGGGCTGTCCCTGATGGCCGGTCTGCAGGCAAATCAGCAGCTTCAGTTGACGTTCCTGGGAAGCTTCATTTTACATAAAATACCAGATGGTATTACGGTGGGCGCCTTCATCCTGCAGGCGACCAGAAGCCGCTTGGCTGCCTTGACGGGAGCGGCTGTTCCGGGGATTGCGATGCTGCTTGGCGTCTGGGCCATGGCGGCGGCCCATGAACTGATCCCGCAAAGCTGGACGCGTGGGGCAATGGCGATGGCGACGGGGGTGTTCCTCTACATTTCCGCCAGTCACCTCGTCCCGTACATCCAACGATCCGGACGTCCGCAGATGGGCTTGTACTTTTTTGGCACGATCCTGTTCTACTTCTCCCTCCACCTGTATTTTGACACGCATGCATAGATTTCCCCGTTTTTTTCCACGCTAAAAACCAGACAAAGGAAAGAGGAGGGAGCAGACTTGAACCGAAAACGCGAACCATTTCCGGGCCGACAGCAGGCAGAGCTGCCTGCCGAGGGAACTGCGCTCAACCCGGTCGAATCCAGTTGGGTCTTTGACGCGAATGCTTCAGTCGCACCCCCGGATGAGCTTGACCGGGCCATGCAGCAGGGGGAGTGATTCCCCGATGGAGCGGTCGGCTTCTTTTCCGTTTTTTCCCCGTGCTTTCTCTCGTAAGATGTCCCGAGATGGTATATAATGGCGGGGGAGACTAGGAAAAGGAGCGGATGTGGATGAATCAGATGTTGAAGGGCAAGAATATCGTGATTATGGGCGTGGCAAATCATCGCAGTATTGCCTGGGGAATTGCCCAGTCGCTGTCCCAGGCAGGGGCGAATTTAATCTTTACCTATCAGGGGGATCGCCTGCGCGAAAATGTGGCGAAGCTGGCTGATACGCTGGACCAGCCGGAACAAATCCTCGTTCCTTGCGACGTGACCAGCGACGAGGAAGTGGCGAAAGCATTTTCCCAGATCAAGGAAAAGGTGGGGGTGATCCACGGATTGGCCCACTGCATTGCCTTCGCGAAGACGGAGGAGCTGGAAGGCGAGTTTGTGGCCACGTCCCGCGACGGCTATGCGCTTGCGCAGGACATCAGCGCTTATTCGCTGGTCGCGGTGGCACGGGAAGCTCGCGGGCTGATGACGGAGGGCGGAAGCATCGTCACGATGACGTATTTGGGCGGAGAGCGCGTGATTCCCAACTACAATGTGATGGGCGTGGCCAAAGCGGCGCTCGATGCGAGTGTACGTTATCTGGCTCATGACCTGGGCAAGGAGAATATCCGCATCAACGCGATTTCGGCCGGCCCCATCCGCACCTTGGCGGCCAAAGGGATCCGCAACTTCAATGCCGTACTGAAGGAGATTGAAGAAAAAGCGCCGCTTCGCCGCACGATCGACCAATCCGAGGTGGGCGATACGGCTCTCTTCCTGTTTTCCCACCTCTCCCGCGGCATCACCGGCGAAGTGATCCACGTAGACGCGGGATACAACATCATGGGATTTTAGTATCCTGCTAATGAATAAAAGGCCTCCTCTTCCGTCAGACTAGACAAAAACGGAAGAAAGGGGGCCTTTTTGATGTTTCCGCTCATCTTTTCGGTCGAAGATCTGATGTTCTACTCCCGGCGTCCGGACCTCTGGATCGGCCAGCCCTCGGCCGCTATCGACGACGTCAGCCAGGATGCGTCCGATGGACAGGCTATCTCGGCGGATTCTCCCGGCTCATCTCCGCGATAAACCGGGAGACCCTCGCCTTTCGGCCAAAGCGTTCCTGCGGCACGCCGATGTACAGCTTGTGACGCGCGCGCGTTATCGCTACGTACATCAGGCGGCGCTCTTCTTCGACAGACTGCCGGTTGCCCCGGCGAAGCTGCTCCATCGCGTACTCGTGGGGCAGCACCCCTTCAACCAAGTCCACGATAAAGACGAGATCAAATTCCAGGCCCTTCGCCCGATGGATGCTCATCAGCTGCACTCCCTCACCGCTGCCATGCATGTCGCGAAAGGCCTGCTTCTCGCTCTCCAACAAGGCTGCTGTATGATCGAGAAAGTCCCGCAGGGTAAGGTGGCGCCTGGCAGCGACCAGCAATGCCCGCAAATCGTCAACAGCCCGCTCCTCGTCGGCATTTCCCCGGCTGCTTGCCCGTTTTTTGACGTAATCCCGCAATTTCAAATCCTCATAGATCAATTCAAGTGCTTGCACAGGGGTGCACGGGCCAAGCTGCGCCAGGACGTTGGCCACCTTTTCCAAATGCTTGCGCTGATACACCTTCCAGCGCGAAAGCTGGGGCAGGGCATCCAGGAGGGGCAGATCGCGAAGGATCGCCTCGCTACGGATTTCGTTCCACTGGTCGGCGCTTACGTACAAGGTAGGCAGAATCTCGCGCAGAGCTGCCTGGTCGTCGCGGTCGAGCGCGAGGCGCAAGTAGCCGAGCGCCCAGCGTACCGCCTGTTTTTCGTAGAACGCTTCACCCTCACGGTGGCAGGAAAAGGGGATTTTGGCCTCGGTCAGCCGTTCGATCAGCGGCCGTGTCGACTCATAGGTACGAAACAGGATGGCGATGTCTGACAAAGGGACGCCCTCGGCAAGCTTGCCGGCGATCTCGTCGACGATGCGGGAAGCCTGTTCTTCCTCGTCTGCGGGGTAAAACAGGTAGCAGTCCCCTTCTTCGAGATGGTACGCCTTCAACTCTTTTTTCCAGCGTGCGTGATTGTTGCCGATCAGCGAGTAGCCCAATCCCACGATGGCAGAGCGGGAACGGTAGTTCACTTCTAAAACGATCGACTTCGCCTCGGGAAAGTCCTTGGTGAAGCCGAGGATATATTGCGGGTCGCTGCCGCGAAAGCCGTAGATGGATTGGTCGTCGTCGCCGATGACGCACAGGTTGTTCTGGGGGGCGGCCAGAAGCTTGACCGTCTCGTACTGCACCCGGTTGATGTCCTGAAACTCGTCGATCATCAGATAGGCGATGCGGGACTGGTAGAACTGCCGCATCTCGGAGTCGTCCCGGAGCAGGTGGTAACAGCCGAGCAGCATGTCGTCAAAGTCAAACCAGCCGCTGGCTTCCTTCGCAGCTTCGTACAGCGGATAGAGCGTTTGCGCCCATTTCTCCTCGTCATTTTCCAGCCGCAGAGCGCCTGTGTCGCTAGGCTGCAGGCATTCGTTTTTCCAACGGCTGATCACGTCCAGGGCGGCTTCCCAATCCGACTCCTTGACCGGCAGATCGTCCCCTTGGGCGAGACCGCTCTCCCGCAAAAGCCGCAGTTTTTGCCAGGTCTGCTTGAGCAGCTTGCGGCCTTCCCAGCGCACGGGATCGTGGTGCTGCAGCATGCGGTAAAACAAACTGTGGAACGTGCCGGTAATCAGCGCCCTGACCTGCTGGGCAGGAATCTCTTCGGACAGCCGCTGCTTGATCTCAGCAGCGGCTTTCGTCGTGAAGGTGACCACCATGATCGAGCGCGGATCAACCGCTTTTTCCCGGATCAGGTAGGCGGTCCTCGCGGTCATGACCCTGGTCTTCCCGCTGCCTGCCCCGGCGAGGATCAAAAGCGGCCCTTCCGTGGAGGTGACGGCCTGCCACTGTGCCGGATGCAGGGAGGACGCTGCGCGGTCCAGGAGCGCCTGTATCTTTTGCTTGGGCGCCAATCGCTTGCGAAACGGGCTGTGGACGCCAGCAGCCGTCTCCCGGATGGACGCGCCGGACTGATGGTCGGGCGGCTGGTCGATTCCCTGCAGCGGACAGTCCGGGCGGGAGGCGTGCTGGAAATAGGGCTCCTGGCTGATGCCCGCGACCAGCCGGAGCTGATCGCCGCATTCCGGACACGTGATGCCGCCGCTTGCGGCCCATATCCGCCAGTCGGGAATCTTCGCATAGGTACTTGGGTGTAAAAAAATGGTTTCTCCGTTATGTAAGGCGTATTTCAAGCTGGTTCACTCCAGACGGCCGAACTCTCGTACCTTTCCTATGGTATCAAAAAACAGCAGGAAAGTAAGGACTTGACCTGGTCAGAGCGTGTCAGATATTGGACCAATTTGTCTAGCGCTTTTTGTAGACAAAATATTCACATAATTACATAATGATAATCGATTGTTACTTTATTTCGAAGGGGGAAAACGCATGCTGCGAAAGTCGATTGTTTCACTGGCCGTGACCAGCTCGCTCGTGTTCGGAATGACCGCCGCCTATGCCGCGGCCAATCCGTCCGATCACGCATTTGACAACAAGATCGTCAAGCGCATCAAGGTAGACAACATCTACAAAACGATTGAGCTTCTCTCAAAAGAGCCGCGGGTAGCAGGGACACCGGCCGAGGATAAGGCGGTAGAGTACATTGCGAAGCAGTTCAAGTCCTTCGGCTATAACACTGAGATTCAGCCGTTTGAAATGTTCCAGTACACGTCGCCGACGACAGTCGAACTGTCGGTGGACGGTTTCGTGGATACGGACTTTGCGCCTGATTCCTTTACGTACGGGGCAAACGGCGATGTAACGGGTGAGCTTGTCTACATTGGCCTGGGCGGTCCGGATGACGTCGACGGGCTGGATCTCAGCGGAAAGGTTGCCTTGGTGAAGCGGGGGAGCTATACATTTGCCGAGAAGATCTTGAACGCTGCAGGCGCAGGAGCGGAAGCGGTCATCCTGTTCAACAATACCAGCGGCGGCATCAATGGAACACTGGGCGAACCGAGCGACGGTTACGTCCCGGCTGTCGCCATCGGCAGGGATCTCGGGGAGCAGCTGGCGGACAGGCTGGCAGCCGGTGAAGGGCTGACTGCCCATGTGAAGATCGCCGGGGCAAAAGTAGAGCGGCAGACCTCCCACAATGTCATCGCGACGAAAAAGCCCAACCCCAATAAGGATACGGGCCAAATCGTCATCGTCGGCGCCCACCACGATTCGGTCGAGGGGGGACCGGGGGCAAATGACGATGCATCTGGTACGGCAACCGTCCTGGAGCTGGCCCGCGTGTTGTCCAATATGCCGATCGACACCGAGCTTCGCTTTATTACCTTCGGGGCTGAAGAGAACGGCCTGGTTGGTTCCTACGCGTACGCCGAGTCGCTCACGGAGGACGAGATCGACCGCATCGTCGCGCAATTCCAGATGGATATGGTCGGCAGCCGTGACGCCGGGGAACTGATCATGTACACCGTGGACGGCGAAAAGAACATCGTGACCGATCTGGGAGCCGCTGCCGGAGCACGTTTGTCCGGTGTCGTCAACTACGGACAGGAGGGGCGCAGCGACCACGTGCCGTTTGCCGAACTGGGCATTCCGTCCGCGCTGTTCATCCACGCGCCGGTAGAGCCGTGGTACCATACCCCGGAAGACACGATCGACAAGATCAGCAAGGATAAGCTTCAGCAGGTGGCCGAGATCGTCGGCGCCGCAGTCTATCAAATCGCCCGTCCGGACACGCCGGCACTGAAAAACGCCCGGGTGGCGCCGAAGCCGGTCGATTACGAGTTCGAAGAGCGGGAATTGGAGTAGTCCATAAAAGTTCACAAAAACAGGCAACAGCCCTGACCGGCTTCTACGGCCGGTGCAGGGCTGTTCTTTTTTAGCAGGATTTACGCTTGCATCAGGATGCTGTCTTCGTTCGGCTGTTCGTCTTCCGGTTCGACGAGCGTAATTCCTACGCGATTTATCCGGTGGTTCTCCAATTCGGTAATGGTAAATTGGTAGTTTTGGTACGTAACGGAAACACCTTCCGCCACCGTTTCATTCAACTGGCTGTACAGCCAACCCCCGATCGTGTCCACTTCGTCGGAATGAATCTCGACCGGAATGTAGTCGCCGAGCTCAGACAACAGCGTTTTCCCGGCAACGGACAACGCGTCGTTGGACTTTTCAATCTCGGGACGCTCGTTGACGTCAAATTCGTCCTGAATATCCCCGACGATCTCTTCAAGGATGTCTTCCATGGTCAATAGTCCTGCTGTTCCGCCGTATTCGTCGATGACGATGGCGATCTGGGAGCGGCGCTTTTGCATGAGCCGCAGCACATGGCTGATCTCCATCGACTCCGGTACTGTCAGCACGGGGCGAAGCAGGAGATGAACATCGACTTCCCCTTGGTTGAGCGCGGTCAGGTAAAAATCGGACGCGTGGACGAAGCCAATGATCCGGTCTTTGTCCTCATGCGCTACCGGCAGGCGGGAATGGCGCGATTCGCGGACGATATCCAGGTTTTCCTGAAAGGTGTTGTCGTCGTACAGGCAGACCATGTCAATCCGGGGAATCATGATCTCCCGGGCCAGACGTTCCGAGAATTCAAAGACGTTGTCGACCAGTGCCATTTCCGTCTGGTCGATGTGTCCGCTCTTGTGGCTTTCGTTCACCAGCAGGCGGATCTCCTCTTCCGTGTGAGCGCTGTTGACATTCGTCTCACTTGCCGGTTCGATTCCGACTTTTCTGAGGAAGAAATTCGCGGTGCCGTTCAACAGCCAAATAGCCGGATAGCTGATGCGGTAAAAAAACATCAGCGGGGCTGACACCCACAATGAGGTGGTTTCCGCTTTTTGTATCGCCATGGATTTCGGAGCCAGCTCGCCGATGACGATGTGCAGGAACGTGATGATCCCAAAGGCGATGACAAACGAAATCGTATGGGCTACGGAAGCGGGTAGACTGCCCAATATCGGAGCGAGATACCTTGCGATAGCCGGTTCACCTACCCAACCGAGCGCAAGCGAAGCCAGGGTGATTCCCAGCTGGCACGCAGACAAGTACGCGTCCAGTTCCTGGGTCACCTTTTGAGCGTAAGCCGCTCTCTTGTTTCCCTCGGCGACAAGCTGCGCTATGCGGGTGTGGCGGACCTTGACGAGCGCAAACTCTGCAGCTACAAAAAATCCGTTTAAACAGACCAAAAACAGGATGAGCAGCAGATTAAAAAGAAACGTCGGTATCTCCCCTAAAGGCGGAATACTGTCCAAGTGCCTCTCCTTCCTTGTGACAGGAAAAGGAGAATTCACCTCCATATACAATAATTTATTTTGTTTTTTCAATGTACGTTGCTTCCTGAAGGAAATATTCGAGCGATCGGGCCTCCCGGCTTATTCTTTTTTCCCGTTATGGGAAAGAGCCAAACTGGTTGGACTATTTACAGGAAGGCAAATCGTCAGAATCCAGCTTCCCTATAGTATACCAGTTTTAAAACCGTGCAGTCAAAAGGGCAACTTTCGGACAGGCGAGTGTATGCCAAAGAAATGTCTGCATATGTATTAACAGATGAAGAAGGCCGGAGGGCGGGAAGCGGGGATGAGCGATGTCCTTCGTAGGAAGGTTGGCAACACTACTCTTCAGCGCCGTCCTGATCGGGACTGGCGTCAATCTTTTTCTGATACCGCAACAGCTGGTAGACGGCGGAGTAGTGGGGATCGGCTTGCTGGGCAAATATTATTTTGGGTGGTCACCTGGCATTGTGATGTTTCTTGTCAGTATCCCCATTTACTTTTTGATATTCCGCTTTGACCGAACGCTGTTTTTCCACAGTTTTCTGGGAACCATCCTGACTTCTGTCCTGGTTGATGCACTGGCTCCGCTCCGCTTGCTTGGCTTTGTTCCCCTTGAACTGGCCGCTGTGACAGGAGGAACCTTGATTGGAATCGGCACCGGGTTGATGCTGGCTTGCAAGACGAATTCATGCGCGACCGATTTGCTCGCGCAATTTTTGGCAAAGCGAACCAACATACCGGTAGCTGTCCTGATTTTTTTCGAGGATGGGATCGTTATCTCGTGTTCATTGGGAATTAACGGGGTGTACAAAACCGCCTTTTCGCTTTTGACGATTCTCAGTGTGGCGCTGTCGACCCATTATTTTAGCAAGTTCTCTCCGAAACGGAAGCCGTGGAAAGTGATCGGCCCGCTGTCGGCTTGGCTGAAACGGGAATAGTTCGCCGCCTGAGTATCTTCATCCGCTCAAAAAATGGTAACATGTACATGAGAAGATCACGTACTTAAATCAGGAGGAGCGGATATGGCGAACGGGTTTACGATGCTGACCTCCAGAGTGGGATATTTCCCGGGGAGCGTCAATGTAGGATTGGTATTGGGGGAGTCGGGGGCGATCCTGATCGACAGCGGGCTCGAGGCGCAGACGGCAAAAAAGCTGAAAAAAGGGCTAGAGCAGCTCTCTAAACCCTTGGCGGCGATCGTCCAGACCCATGCCCATGCCGATCATTTTGGCGGAAACGCCTATCTGCTCGGCTGTTATCCCCAGGCAAAAGTGTATGCGCCGCCCATCGAGGAGGCGATACTCCGCTATCCCATCCTGGAGCCGATCTATTTGGGAATGGGGGCCTCGCCGCTGGCGGAATTGCAGAACAAATTTTTGCTGGCGCAAGCTTCACGAGTGGATCACCTCCTGCCGACAGAGGGGGAGATTGAAATTGACGGAGTCTCCTTTACGGTTCTTTCCCTGCCCGGGCACAGCTGGCAGCAGGTTGGATTGGCTGCAGACGGGATTTGTTTCGCCGCAGACAGCTATTTTGGCGTGGAGACGCTGCAAAAACACAAGCTGCCCTTTCTGGTGGATGCCTGGGAGACGCTGCAGAGCTTGCACGCGCTGCGGGAAAGCCGGTTTGCCGGGTATTTGCCCGGTCACGGCCCATATGAGACGGAAGCGGAGGCAAAACAGACGATGGATGCCAACATCGCCTGCCACGAGCGTCTGCTCGACCTGATCGAAGCGGTGCTGACGGAAGAACAAACCTTGGAGACCGGCTTGGCGGCCGTGTGTGAGCGATGCGACATCTCCATGCAAAATCTGAGCAGCTTCGTGCTGTTCCGAACAGCTTTTATGGGATATCTGACCGGCCTCTTGCGGGCGGAGCGGGTCGGATACCGCCTGGAAGCGAATTGCTTGTTATGGAGGAAAAAGTCGGCACCAGGCGCTGAATAGGGCGGGTTGTCTCCAATCAGTGAGGCGGGGCGCACAGGTAGTCGGCGATCTCGGAAAGTTTGTGTTCTGCTGCTTGCTGCACTTCACGGGGAATAACGAAATGATCAACGGCCCGCTGGCCCTGCGCCGGGATTCTCGTTTCCAGGTAGGGATGGCCGATCTTGACAGAGGGTTCGCCTTGTCCGAGGTTGCATTGGGCGAGATTGGTCGGGATGCAGAGGAAGTAAGAGGTACTGGTGGCGGAATCGTACAGAACGACATCATACGTCGGGGGATGATCCTCACCGGTCCGCCGAAATCCCTGTCGGCGCAGCATCAGGTCGACATATGAAAGCGGCTGGACGATTCCGGTCAATGATTTGATTCTCAGTTGCATGAGCATCCTCCTTATATTTTACATTTTTGCTTTCCCTTAGATATATGAGGGGGAAGGCGCTTTCAGACTTACAGGAAAGGAAGTGGACGTGGGAGCATGAACCACAGGGCGGATCTACATACACATACGAAGGCATCGGATGGGACGTGCACGCCGAGGGAAAACGTGCGTCTGGCCAAAGAAGCGGGATTGGCGGCTGTCGCCATTACCGACCACGATATCGTCGCGGGCATTGCGGAGGCGATAGAGGCGGGCCGAGAATGGGGCGTAGAGGTGGTTCCGGGAGTCGAGATCAGTTCTTCTGCCGGCGGACAAGATATCCACGTGCTCGGGTACTTTATCCCATACCAGTCCGAGGCGTTTCAAGCTTCGCTGTCGGAACTGAGGAAAACGCGGTTTGAGCGCAACCGGCTGATGATCGAGCGCCTGCAGGAACTGGGTGTCGCCATTACGCTGGAGGATGTCTACCGCAGGAAGCAGGGAGCCGATAAAAACATCGGCCGGCCGCACATCGCGGAGGAAATGATGGAGCGGGGGTATGTCGCTTCGATGCAGGAAGCGTTTGACAAGTACCTGGGAAAAGGCGGACTTGCCTACGTCAACCCGCCTAGGATCTCGCCGCAGCAGGCAATCGATCTGATTCGCCAGGCGGGAGGGGCGGCGGTCCTGGCCCATCCCGGCTTGTACGACAACGACGAGCTGGTCAGGGAGCTTGCCCGGTACGGATTGGACGGGATCGAGGTGTGGCATCCGGACAACGATGAAGCGGCGGTCGTCCGTTATCGCAAGCTTGCCGAGGAATTTGGACTGATCCAGACCGGCGGTTCGGATTTTCACGGATGGCGGGGCGAGGAGCCGTACCATGCGATGCTCGGTTCATCGACAGCCGATCACTCGACCGTCGTCCGGCTCCGCCAGCTGGCTCGGCAGCGGCAGGGTTCGCTGTAATCAAAAAATCAAGCCCTCCCGGTGATCCGAGAGGGCTTGCAGCGTTTATCAGGATTAGAGTTGTTTTTTCATGGCGATGTGCGGAATGCCGGCGTCCTCAAACACGTCGCCAAACGGCTCGTAGCCCAATTTTTCGTAAAAGGCCTGGGCGTGGCACTGGGAATTGAGCTTGAGGGATTGGAACCCTTCTCTGACAGCGGCTTCCTCGATGGCCAGCATGATCTGGCGGCCCATCCCGGTGCCGCGCTCGCTTTTCATCACGGCGATCCGCTCCACCTTGCCCGTGCCTTCCCCATAGCTGCGCAGCCTGCCGGCAGCGACCGGCTGTCCCTCCCGGTAGGACACGAAGTGAAGCGTTTCGGCCGAATCCTCGTCGTGTTCGTCAATCTCAATGTCTTCCGGAACCTGCTGTTCGTCGATGAAAACGATGCGCCGGACCTTCAGCGCGTCCTGTTTTTCCTGCGCGGATCGGACGACCCGAATGTCAAAAAGCTTGTCCATGATGATTGCTCCTTCTCCCTATATTCGCGAATAGCGCGAACAGATAAAATCCCTCCTGGAAAGGAAGGATTTATTTTTTCAGCAAAAATGTTTGGTAGACGCTCCAGATGCCGTCTGCTAACTCATAGATGAGGTGAAAGCGGTCGATCTCAGAGGTCAGATCGAATTTTGCCATGCTCAGCTGTCCGTAGACGTCTTTCAGTTCGTCGTCGGTCAGGTCGCGTCCGATCGTAAGGTGGGGTACGAAAGCGTACAATTCCTTGCTCTCCGCGCAGCAAGTAGTGATTTTTTCATGCAGCTCAACAAACGGTTCCTTATTTTGAATGGCCAGATAGATGACGTTATTCGTCGGATGGAAGGTTGAGACGCGATGGAAACGGGCGGAGAAGGCGCTGGTGGTGTCGGCTACTTGCTGCAGGTGGCTGACAAGCTGCGGCAGCTTTCCTTCCTCCAAATCAAAAGCTTCCTTCAAGCGGATATACGGCGGAATGTGGGCGTAGGCTGTATCGTAGCGCTTCCTGTAGGAATTGGCGGTTTCTTGGACTTTGCTGGACGGAAAGATGACGACACTGTACTTCATGGGAACCCCTCCTTACATTATTTATACAAAAAAGAATACCATCTATTTTACCAGAAAATTCGCCAATTGTGTATGGGCCGGCACTCTCCCGTATATTCCTTGCGTTCAAGGAAAGAATGTAAGGAAAAGGGAGGTGTTACCTTGGAGATTGCACATCTGATGACGTATTCTTTTCTCGTCGTATTCATACTCTCATTATTGATCTTCTCGTTCATCCTTGCGTTTCGCAGGCTTGAAATCGACGATGCAGCCGTGCCGGCTCAAGCTGACGAGCACAGACTCAAGATGAATGAACCCATTGTAAAGGATGCCCAAAAAAGTAACGAATAATCCGGGGCAAATTGGCCTGCCAGCTCCCCCATGTGTGGTCACCCGTGAACGTTTCCAGCGTCAGGGTGGCCCCCTTTTTTTGCAGCACATCGCCCATCAGCCTGTTGCCCCTGATCAAGTCAAGCGTTCCGCGGGCCGTCTTCACGGCGCTCTCCTCATCCCCTACTTCCAGGTAGACCGTCAATTGGTCAAGGCGCCCGCTCTGATCGGCCATATGGCACAGCTTTTCGTCGAAAGCCCCCGACTGGCAGGCGACGCGGCCGAAGGTATGCGGATAGGACAGCGCCGTAAACAGCGAAACGACGCCTCCGAGCGAATCTCCCAAGAGAGTCCGGGCACCGCCCAAGGGTGTCGTGGCATAGTGCCGATCGACGTAAGAGACGACCTCTTCCGCCAGAAAGCGTTTGTACGCCGCATGTGACGAGCCGCCGGGATGGTAGCGCCGCCCGCGCTCAGCCAGTTCGACCGGCAAAAAGACGGCGATGACGTCTTCCGCCTGTTTGTCTGCGACCATCTGTTCTAGTAAGGTGGCCAGCCGTCCGAGGGACAGATAGTCCGCTCCATCCTGCACGTACAGGACCGGGTAGGAGTACAGCGGCGAGTATCGGTTGGGCGTGTAGATGAGGATCCGCTCAGCGCTGCCGAGGTATTGGCTGTTGAGCGTCACTTCCTGGATCAACGCGAAAGCCCCCTTCCGTAAGCTGTTTTGATTATATCATTTCACCAGACGGGGAAAAAAGCCGGAGCCGGGGTGCCAGCACACCGGACTGGACAAACAGCTTATTCAGCCAGAGTCGGCCGCAACTTGCTGCGAACTCGATCATATAGTAATGAACGACTTCATTTTATAGAGGAAGGAGCTGTATTTTGTTTGATCGAACAAGTACACAGCAGAGAAGTCAAAAGCGCAGCGCTTCAGCGGCTGCACGAGCGCGGGATCAGCATCGATGACATCGCCGAGATCGTCTACCTGATGCAGTCCCCCTACCATCCGGATCTGACCATGGAGCCGTGCGTCAAGAGTGTACTGGCTGTCTTGGAAAAGCGCGAGATCCAGCATGCCGTCCTCGTCGGGGTAGAGCTCGACATGCTGGCGGAAAAAGGCATGCTGTCTGAACCGCTGCAGACGATCGTCGCCACTGACGAAGGGTTGTTCGGCTGCGATGAGACGCTTGCGCTCGGTTCGGTCTTCGGCTACGGCAGCATCGCCGTGACGACTTTTGGCCATCTCGACAAGCAGAAGATGGGTGTGATCAAACGGTTGGATACCAAGCGTTCGGGACAGGTAAACACCTTTCTCGACGACCTGATATGCAGCATCGCCGCCAATGCTTCTAGCCGGATGGCTCACAGGCTGCGGGATGAGATGGAGGCGAAGGCGGAAGTGGAAGGACGGTATGGGGGGAAGGGGACTGATCAGGCGAGTTGATGGTGGGAACGGTGGTGTCGGGTTGAGTTGAGGGCTGAGGGCTGAGGGTTTGGTTATTGGGGGGGAGGATTTGAATTGGCTTCATGGAACAAAAGGCGGGGCTGGGGAGCTTCGCTTTTTGTTTTGGTGAGGCATGGAGCGGGAGGTGGGGGAGATAGGGCGATGGATGAAATAGGTGGGATGGGACGAGTTCCCACCCAAAAATATGTCAGCTTTCTGCTTTGTTTGGTTGTTAAGTAAGGGGAGGTATTTGGTGGAGTGGTGTGGTGTAGTGTTGGTGAAAGGTTCTGTCGCTGGTAGGGAGCAGGTTAAGGGCGATGGTGAGGGGTGGTGGACGGAGAGGCAGGGTTCGGTGGGATTTCCGATTGTTCTGGCGGGTATGGAAAAGAGACAATGCTTTGGGATGCCGGATGTAGGGTATAGGATTTTGGTTATAGGATGAGAAAACGAAGATCCGGTAAAAGTGTCGCGGGGGCGGGGGATGTAGTTCATGATGGATGAATAGAAAGTGGACGCTGCTGGTCTTTGATGGGTCGTACACAGTGCCGTATAGTGAGCGAGGGGTGGGTTCACCTACACAGGACGACTTCATCTTTTTACCCGTTGCCTGCTATTCTCATCCCATCTAACAACCGCCTTCAGAAATGTCGAATAAAAAGCAGGTAGTTTTGGCTAGGTAATTAAAGGATCAGGAAAGAGTGCATAAACATAAAAATAATCACAAACATAAGGAAGGACCTCTCCGTTCGGGAAGGTGTTTAAGCGCGAGAAGAAACACCCCAGAGTGGAGAAGCCCTATGGATATAATATCATGATTATTCCAAATATGGAAGAGTTTCTAAAAAATAATTCAGTAATTATTATGGGAGATTGGTGGCGAAGGAGGTAGGTAGGTGATAAGGTACGGGATGTGAGATGAGGGTAAGTCGTGGGGGCAGCAACGCATGTAAAATTTGCAACAGAAACTGGGCAGCTGCCGGTATCGGCATCTTATGGAATTGAAACAGGACTGTAAACTGTTGGAGTAAAAATCTTATCCTACTAATATCCAGTACCCTCAACCTAGTGAGGTCACACCTCTTTTTATAAAAATATTTGGCTTGTAAATCCCAACTCTGGTAATGTAAAAAGCGAATGGATGATTTCGGCACATTTGGTTGAAACTTTTTTCATTTAGGTCTTGAAATTTTTGTCCAAATGAGTTATATTTATTTTCGTGACATTTCTGCATGGACGTCTAGAAGGGCCCTTAGCTCAGTTGGTCAGAGCGGTCGGCTCATAACCGATTGGTCGTAGGTTCGAGTCCTACAGGGCCCACCAAAAAAAGACTTGCATTTCGATAGAAGATCTGCTAGAATAAATCTTGTTGACACGCTAAAATATGATCCGGTAGCTCAGTTGGGAGAGCACCATCTTGACAGGGTGGGGGTCGCTGGTTCGAACCCAGTCCGGATCACCATAATACATAAGCCAAAACCCTTGAGAAATCAGGGGTTTTTCTTGTTTTGTCTGTTATCCTTTACCCATGGAATAGTCTTATTTTTTTGTTGGGGACGGATTGGGGACGAAATAATTAAGCTTTTTTCTCCTGTTTAGTTTGAAACAGTAAGTCGAAGTGTTTAGCAGCTTCTTTGTCAGCTGATTGTAGGGCTTGCCCATAAATATCCATTGTCGTAGAAATCTTGGCATGGCCCAGCCGGTTGCTAATAGTCTTCGCATGTACTCCTTGATTTAGTAATAAGGTTGCTGAGGTATGTCGCAAATCATCGAATATATCGCAAACCAACGTTTAACACTGGAAGGGTGAGTAACCATGCCATTCTGGAGCCTTGCATTCAAAATGAAATGAGTAACGGTCGATCAGCTGATCCTGGCTGTGAAAACGGAATCCAACCTGTTCGGTGACATCACAAAAGAGGAATTCAAAACGATCACCAACGAGGAGTTTCAAGCGTCTTTTCCAGTACGGGGAGGGCGTTTTTTTCATCGGCAAAAATAACCCAAAAGTGGTATATCCTTTGGAACTGGGAAATAGGTACAATAAAGACGCCCGTTGTAAATTTTCTTTCTTATCCGTTGATGGAACGCCGTGTGCGATGAAAGTCGCCCGCACGGTGTAGGCTCGAACGAAAATCCTTAAAAAGAGAAGGATATAAGTCGAGAATAGCGTACAACCTGCGATTGGAACCCTGCTTGTATCAGAAAGCAGCTTTAAAACAGTTGTCATCCAGTTTGATAAAGCTTTATCCAGTGAAACATTATCAAAATCTGATCCCAAGACAGTCGTTGACTGGTTATGGCAAGGACCCAAAGTTGCTTCTGGCATAAATTTAGGTTACTATGCAACCGAAATGACGTGGGATGTAACTGACGCAAGTCGACCTACATTAATTGTTCGTACCAATCATACTGAGGATGTGCCATTAATATCAGGAGCTTTCGTTACCTTTATTGATGGAGCGGTCAAGGATATTAACGGCAATGTTATTAAAAAGACTGGTCACTAAAAATATCCATCAACGGCCCTCGGGTTAACCCGGGGGTATTTTTTATCATTAAGACTGACAGCCAGCTCCGTGCCTAGCGGGGCTATTTTTGTACCCAAAGGAGATGTGTACATGGAACAATTTTCAAATCGAGTCGCATTCGGAGGCGCTGTAGCCTCTTTTTTATTTGGGGGGGTGTTCGACAGCCTACCAGGAGGGAACAGTAATCTATTTCGCTGTGGATTTTGACGCGAAGCCAGAACACCAAAACGCGATCGAAGCGTATCTACGAGCGGCCGTCAAGGAATTGCCTGGCTATGCTGTAGGTGTCTACGGTAGCTATGCAGTGGTCGAGGAGATGGCCAAGCGGAAATCTTGCACACATTTCTGGCAGACTTACGCATGGTCAAAAGGAAATCTATCCAAGTGCGGCAAACATCCATCAATACAAAAACGGAAATACGTTGGCTGGGCATGAAATCGATTATAACTACGCTATTGGCGGGGACCACTGTTTTCTCATAAGGAAGTACTCTTCAAGATCACTTGCCAAGTCATCCTTTCTTCTTCTGTTAGATCTGGATTTCCAGATCTTAACCAAGCCTTAATACTACTTGGTGTTTCTGAAATCGTAAATGAGGAATCATTTGTTCTGCCCAGAAGATAGTCAGTATTTGTTTTAAGGATATCTGCGATCTTTTCTTAGTCAGCTCTTGAGGGAATTACTCTGTTGTTTTCGATATGGCTGTAATTTGCTCTTCCCATCCCTGAATTTTCAGCAACTTCTGCTTGTGTGAACTTATGCTTTGTACGTTGTTTTTTGATTCGATCACCTAAAGTAACCAAAGAAAACCCTCCTTTCAAAAAAAGATATTTTAACCGAGATTTTCAATCAGTTTCAAGCGTGGTACAACAGCAAAACTGCTGCTTACCAGAAAGAGTGGTCTGATTGGCAGGCAGCGGCCTCGGCTCAATTTGGGCAAGAATGGAGCGCTTGGTTTAACTCGAAAAAAAATACTGGGATCAGTGGTTTAGCAATGTGCAAAAGACCGGGTTTGAAACGCCACAGGGTGCATAAGCCAAGGTGGATGCACATGCAAGCCTTTCATCAGTACACGGTACGACATCTGCGGCTACAGCGAACCGCATAATTTTCCGAGATGCAAAAGGACGAGCGAAAGTTGCTTTTCCTTCCGCATTTGACGACACAGCGATGTTAAGCTTTTAGAGGAAAAGATTTCTTGTCCTCCATTAGGTAAGTGGTGGCATTCACCATCTGTTCTGGCAGGCTCCGTTTGCAAAACATCCGGGTATGCAATCGGAAAAACAATATATATACGAGTTAAGACATGGAGATCCACCGCAGGCGTTTTACGAACCAGGATTTTTAAGTGCCTTTTCTCGAAATGGGGGAGGCGTTTTTTCATGGGCTCAATAAAATACCTCAAAAGGGGTATATCTATATTGTGAATTCAATGGTTACAATAAATTTGCCCGTTGTAAAAATCTTCTTATCCGTTGATGGAACGCCGTGTGCGATGAAAGTCGCCCGCACGGTGTAGGCTCGAACGAAAACCTGAAAAGGTATAAGTCGAGAATAGCTCAAAACCGATTACTGATTTAGTTGCTTATGGCACCGCAAAAAATGAACTGGGAGATGTATTTGTATTTCTCTCATTTTCCCAACTAACTGGGGTTACCTCGGCTAGAATTCAATATTCAACAGACCAACAAACATGGCAAGATGCGGAAGTGGATAGCCCTATTACCTCTACAACGGATCAAGTATTTGCAAAATTACCATCCTTCGCTTCCGGGACCTATTATTTCCGGATGATTGTAGATGGAGGGCAGCGAGCCGGTGTGTCCAATATAACAAGCAAACACATTGAGTAATCATTATTTCCATCAACCAGCCCTCGGGATATCCCGGGGGTTTTTTTATCATCAAGAATGACAACAAGCCTCGTTCCTAGCGGGGCTATTTTGGCACCAAGGGGGTGAGGAGGGTGGAAGGACCTTGGACGAAATCAAAGACTTGCAAAAGGGGATTACCGAGTTCTAGTGACAATCAGGAAGATCAAAGCAGAGATCAAGCAATTGTCCAGCATGTCAGGCAAGTTAGGACAAACTGAAAAGATGGCTATCGAAGCCCTGCAAAACACAAAGGCAGCTCATAAAAGGATGGACGAGTTGAGCAAAGATCTTGCCGAGTTAGAAAAGCGAATCGCAGAAGACAAGAAACAAAGCAAAGACGATAAGAAATGGCTTAATAGCACCGTGATCGGTGTCATTTCTCTTGGCTGGAATTTACTGAAGCACTTCCTGGAGTCCATCTCGGGCAATGAATGGATACAAAATGTGTATTGTGAAATTCAGAAAGGCTGTCGAGGGGTTAATGAGTCTCGAGTTTAACAACGGTAATTATGTACAACGAAACCAAAAGGGGGGCCGGCAATTGATGCCGCCCCCCAAAGTTACTCTTCCATCCACTCGGTCCGCAGGATGGAAAACATGATCAAATCTACAAATTCTTCTTTGGATTTTTCGTATTGTCGGAGTTTACCTTCTTCAACGAAACGTAATTTTCTTAAAACTTTTATCGAGTTGAGGTTCTCAGGTTCAACCTTTGCTTCAACTCTATTCAGACGAAGGCTCTCAAACCCAAAGCTAATTAAAGTTCGTATTGCTTCAGAGGCATATCCCTTTCCCCAATAGGGATATCCGAGGTCATAGCCAATTTCTGCTCGTTCATTTTCGTAATCAAGATAATTAAACCCACACGAACCGATAATTTCGTTTGAGTGTTTCAAGAGAATTGTCCAACGAATTGCTTTATTTTCCGCGAACAGCCCCTGGAACATTTCGATCATCTGTTGAGCCTGTGAAACATCTGTAAATGATGCGTTCATATGTTTGGTGACTATTGGATCAGACCAAAATCCAAATAAAACAGGGGCGTCATTGGGTTCCATCGGTCTTAATAATAATCGTTCAGATGTTATTTGGTACATGTAAAACCAACCTCCTAGTTAATTAAGCTAATGAGAATCGATCAACCTACCTGGGCATAAATCATTCCTTCCACCTAATAACTGGAGATTCAACAAACATTGGTAGTATATCAAAAAAATTCAACTAATACTACAAAACAATCGAATTGTTAAATGGGGAGGAATTTCTTATAATGTGCTGCTTTGCGGTAGAGAGTTACCCAGTAATTGATCAGAGGGAAAGGGATGAGCGGACTGCTTTCTCCGGAACAACTCGCGATGGTGAAAAGAACTATAGCAATCGGGGAAGACACGAGAGCTGAAAATAGAATGAAGTACCATCATAAGAGAGTTGGGCTATCAAGAAATCAATGTGTGGGATGAAATGCGCGAATTTGAGGGCGGGGAACGGGATGCAAGCAGGACGTGAGAGGATTGCGGAGATACAGAAGGATTACCACACAATCACACAGGACCTTGGGGAAAGAGACTATACGACGGCTGAACTGAAAGAAATCGTTGCAGCAGAAAAAAGAATGAAGGATAAACATATCCCGTATCTTCTATCACAATTGGAACAGATAGATGCTGGTTATGTGAAGTTTGTCGATGCGCTCTAATTGAAACCCTTTCGAGGATATTACTCCGGAAGAATTCAAACAGATCACGAACCAGGATTTTTAAGTGCCTTTTCCTGAAATGGGGGAGGCGTTCATGGGCTCAATAAAATACCCCATAAGAGGTATATCTATTTTGTAAATTCACTGGTTACAATAAAATTGCCCGTTGTAAATCTTCTTTCTTATCCGTTGATGGAACGCCGTGTGCGATGAAAGTCGCCCGCACGGTGTAGGCTCGAACGAAATCCCTCATAAAGAGAAGGGTATAAGTCGAGAATAGCGAACCACCAGCAACTGCTAGCATTACAGATGATAGTAGCTTGAGTATCATCACGATCCGTTTTGATAAAGCGTTATCCGCCGAAACACTTGATAAGCAAAATGTGGTAAAATCGTTTGGATATGCGGATAACGATTGGGGCGGTGTTTTTGTGAACTTCATCATGTGGGATAATTCTAATCCCGACAGCCCGCTCCTAATCATTTTCACCAGCTTGTCAGCTGCTTTTGAACAAGGGAAGTACGTTATTTTTATTGATGGAGCAATAAAGGATATTCACGGAAATGTTATTACTCGAACAACACCGTAAATAGCTATATCCATCAACGGCCCTCGGGTTAATCCGGGGGTATTTTTTATCATCAAGACTGCCAGCCAGCTCCGTGCCTAGCGGGGCTATTTTTATTATCTAAAAGGAGATGGACACATGGAGAGCTTTTTCAAGTCGATTGTTGCATTCGGAGGCGCTGCCGCCTCTTTTTTATATGGGGGATGGTCGATGCTGTTGAACATACTGGTATCATTCGTCGTGATAGATTACGTCGCAGGTATTCTGGCAGCCGGGGCAGAGGGAAATTGAGCAGTAGCGTAGGGTGCCTAGGCATCGCCCGCAAAGTGCTAATTTTTACTATGGTTGCGATCGCTCACTTAGTGGACACGGCAATGGGCGAGCAGCACATTTTACGGGATGCAGCTATCTTCTTTTGCTTGGCAAATGAACGATTGTCTATCATTAAAAACGCTGGACGGGTCGGGTTGCCGATCCCAACATTACTCAAAAAAGCTGTTGAAGTATTGAACAACCTCCGTCTTATTGACGTTTCGCATCATCGGGGGGTAATTGACTGGCCTAAAGTTGCTGCAGACGGTATCAAGGGGCCTTTATCAAGGCAACAAAGGGTGTTGGGTACACTCTAATCCAAAATTTCGTACAAACGTACAGGGAGCTGTTGCGGCCGGTCTACAGATCGGCTTTTACCACTACTGCCGACCGGGGACGGGGAATACGCCAGCAGCCGAGGCGGAATGGTTTGTAAAACGGTAATGGGTTCGTCGGCTACCCTGCCATACGTTCTGGACGTAGAAGGAGCCGCGTCACCTTGGCAGTGCAAAACTGACCCAGTGGGTGCAGCAATGGTCGCGGGAGGTGGAGAGGCTCACAGGTTCTTGGATCGATGTATACGGCCTGTGGAGACGATAAGGTGCAAGTGGCGCTACACTATGCCTCGGGATGCAGTGGGGATACCTAGACAATGAGATATGCTCTCCTTCCGGATTACCCGGGGGAGGGCATTTTTTGTTGTACGGTTATACTCTGTTCGAATATAACACAAAAAATGTTCTGGTTGGGGGGATAAAATGGCTGAAGAAAATGAGTTGATCCTGGAATGGCTTTGCCGGCGGACAGCGGTGATTATATGCGTGATGACTGGAACCGGGTACATATGATGATGGACGGTCTGAAGTTAGGCCCCGCCCATTTCTACATCTTCCGGTACTTCGTAGGGGAGATCAAAACGATGAAGCGTACAGCCAGTAAAAAGCTACGCCTAAGCGACATTCGAATCATCTCAGAGAAAAAACGGGGTGAGTACTTTGTAATTTGGAAACACCGAGGCGAGACAAAAATGTTTCGCTTTAATGCAAACAAGCTGCAGGTAGAGGTTCAAAAACGTTGGAGCGAGTTGACGGAAAAGGTTCTGACACCCTCCTAAAAGGATAACATTGAGTTATGTCGAAATGTGTTACCAAACATTGGATTTAAGGAGGTATCATGATGGCGCTTTTTGGTAATAAAGAAACAAAGGAAGAGAAGCAAGAGAAGGAAATGGAGAAGTTCCTTGAAAAGTACAACCTAGACGAAATTAGTGAAAAAGACTTAAAAATCCTACGACGGATTTCTGCAGATCTTGTAGGTAACAAATGGTTCAAAACAGGAATGGCTCTCAGTTTCGCAAAAGCAGAGGAGCAGGCAAAAGTTACATACCTAAGTGCGCTTGTTGAACAAAACTGGCTGATTCTTCGTAAGCTTGATGAGATTAGCAAGAAGCTAGATGGGCCAGTAAATACTGATTAAAGAATATCAAAAATCTTACCCGGGCTTTGTGTGCACCCCTTAAAGTTCATCGGCAAACCACAGGGGTTTTTCCAATGTCTACTTTAATGGGTGCACTTCACTAAGCCCCCTTGCGGTTGGGGGCTTTTTTACATATTCAGCCTTAAGGCAACTAGCTATGGAGTGGGGATCATAGGGTTTGCAGCGGCGGCTAAATAGTCGCCGTTTTTTTATGGTTCCAGCTAGATCGATAATGGTGGTTACTTTAGTCGAAAGAAGTTGCTTTTTTAACAGGAAAATTCATAAGAATATAGAAGCTGTTGAATTAGGAGGGATTAAAATGACAGGGGATATGGAAACCATAACCATTGTTGGTGAAATTGGGGTGGCTTTAATTACGGTACTGGGAAATATACTGGTCTATTGCTTACAAAAAAATACGAATTTAAAAAGGAATTATACAATGTGATTTATGATTGTGCTTATAAGGAATGGGAGCAAAGCTCAAATACCATCAAACAAGTTGCAGATAACACAGGGAAGTCTGTAACAATTACTCCTTTCCATGTTTATTTGCTGTTCTATTCGAGGTTTATAAGAATCCTAAGTAAGAAAACCATAAGAAAAAAGGAATTAGACAAATTTTACACTGATTTTGAAAAATTAATGAATGAGGTCGAGGAACTTAGAAAAGATAATAAAAATTAGCACCCGCGTGGTGCTTTTTTGTTGACGAATTGTTGATCAAAACAGTCAACTGGTATGGAGTGGAGGTAATAGTAAGCTGGTTTTATAGCTTCAAATTTTATGATTTAACGACCGGAAAAACCCGGAGGTTACTGAGGGAGATTTTTCGTTCAGTTATATGGTTCATTTGGATTGCCGCCTTGGGGCGTTTTTTTTTCTTGACGATTCGATTGTGGAGTTTTGATGGTTGATTTTGACAATTGGAATCTAGTATGCGACTATTTACGAAAAGAAAATTTAAAGAAGGAGAGCTGAAAATGAACAATACAGTTTCTATTAAACTTCAGAGTATTGAAGGGGAAAATCCTCCATTCTGGGCAATTGGGGAGCAAAACCGTCGTTTTTGGTATTATGAAAATGAACATGGTGATCAGTGGGTTGCTAAGCTTGATAATGATATCTTACTAATATCAGGTTTAGATATAGGATGGAAAGAGATTGAGCTCACACTAGATCAGGCGGAAGCTGAAATAGAGCGGATTACCGAAAGGTTGCTACTGCTTTCTATCTCAAAAATTCCTAACCTTGGGGAGAAATTTTCCCGTTCTTATATGGAGAATGTTGCAGCTCGCCCAACCTCTGTTCAAAAACTCCCGCTTTCCGAATGGATTCTTAATAACGGAGAAATGCTTTGGATTGCTTCAGTTTTAACTGCCGTTATTCCAGAAATGAAATGGAAGAAAGATAAAAATTAAATCTAAGAATATTAGCTTCCATGCGGTGCATTGTAAAACTAAACAGGTGAACAGTATGAAACACAACTTCCTAACAGAGAAACAAATTTCTGAGATCGAAGAACGTTTAAAGTCTATGCAAAAGTTGATGATGATGGACATAGATTCGCTGCTTAAAGAGGTGCGTGGGTATCGGGGGCTATTTGGTGATATAGACGACAAAAAGATAGACTCAACTGATAGAAAGAAAATTGATATACCACAGGTAGATGTAGATATACTTAAAGATTATCCTGAGGCTTTGAAACCGAAGGATATTCAAAGAATTCTTGGTATAGGTATAAGTCAAACGTACGAGCTCTTAAATTCAGGTGAGTTTCATGTTGTAAGGATTGGCCGCTCGTATAGAATATCAAAGCGAATCTTTCTTCATTGGTTGAAGGGACAGGAATGAACAGAAAAGTGGTGCCGAATCTGGTGCCTAAAAGTAATAATCGGAACCAGAAGGCACCAAAACAAGCTAAACTCTAATCTGGAAAAAATGCTGTTATATCAATGTTTGTTCCGCATCAACAAAATACAACAAAATGTGTCTGACGTCTTAACAGGGTGGAGGTCGCTGGCTCGAACCTAGTCCGGATCACCATCATACATAAGCCGAAATCCGTAGTAATCAAGGCTTTTTCCATTTTTGCAGACAACAAAAAGAAAAAATAAGATTGCTTGAGCACTGCATGTCTCTTGAAACTTGCCAATACAGATAGTTCGGTGAACCAAACCGAAGTAACGCAGGAAGGAAGCATATATATTCATGAACATTGATATTTGACATCGTTAATGAATTATAGCATAATATTTCGTGTGCGAAATACTGTGAGTTGATATTTTAGTTGCAAAACATTAACGGAAGGTGGACTCTTTCTTAAACTCCGAAGAGCGTATAAAAAAATGCGTAAAGCTATCGGCAAGTAAATCGGACGTAGTTCCAAGTTTAGATAAAGATCGCTGATGTTCGCAGAAAATAAAGTGTTAGAACTCCATGCCGCTATCACGGCACCATCATATGATGAAACTAAGTTATTTCAGGATAGACTGACGATCCGTTATTAAGTTAAACATTCCTGTTAAGGCTAAGTAGTCGCCTTTGGAAAAAAAAGGAGCGCCTCGGTATGATGGGTTTGTCCAAGGGTTCGAAACCCAATACCATCAAGGAGGCGCTCTTATCAATTGAACGAATTAGTACCACTCACCTTGTTGTAGGTATCGATATGGCAAAAGAAACTAACATGGTACAAGAAACGAACTATCGAGGGATTGTACTCACGAATCGCCACCACTCGTTTAGTAACAATAAAGAGGGATTTAAAAAGCAGCAGCGTTGGATATAAGGGCCTCAGCAAAAGTCATTATCCGGCTTTGGATGTAACAGGTCATGCTTCAGTGTTATACAGAAAGCCACTGAGCTTATTGTACTGGTTAGGAGGAGTAGGGGAGATTTTACTGTTTTGGCCGGGGAAAAGCACGATCTAATACGGTTAATTGAAGAGTATGAACGTATCGTATACATGCTTGAGGAAATACAGAAGCAAATCCTCACATTGCTTAGTGAGATCCCCATAGCAAGTCAGCTTCGATCCATTAAGGGGATTGGTCCTATCTTTGTGGCAGCAATTTTGGATGGTGCTGGTGACCATAGACATATGCACATGGGCGTCAATTACAGTGAAAAACCGACTTTAATCTGGCCGAAAGCACGTCGGGAAAACGAAGGAGATGATTGTTATATCGAAACGCATGGATTCCATATTACGCAAATATATGTTTCTCGCTACCATACAGCTCATCGGAGTCAATCCTGTCTTTCGAGAACTACATGAAAAATGGTTTAAAATATATTCGCCTAAGAAAGCAAAACATGTCTTAACTCTTGCTACTTAAACAATTACAATACAGCGTAGGTTGTCTCATTCGCAGGATTTTACAAAGATAGCACATAGAACCGAGTTCCTGCCCGAGAAGGGCTTTTACCCGTCCGTTAAATGCAACTTAAGCAAGCTTGCAAATTACATCAAAAGAAAACTACTACGATAATACGAAATGAGGTCGTTAAATGAAAACAGAGCATAAAAAACCTGCCGTATTAGTAAAAATTTTACGAGGACTAGCTGTGGTAATCGGCGCATTTATAACAGCCTATGGACTTGAAGCCGTATTAATTCCGAACTTCGTATCCGATGGCGGTGTAACTGGTCTAAGCATCGTTGGATCAGAGCTTATCGGATTGCCGCTAGGACTCTTAATCGCGGTTCTTAATATTCCGTTTATATTTTTAGGATACAAGCAAATCGGAAAAAGCTTTGCGATTTATTCCGTGCTCGGAATTGCCTCGCTGGCCGCCGGCACTGCCGTTATGCATCACGTCTCGCCCATCATCGAAGGCGATACGCTGCTGGTAACCGTTGTCGGCGGGATTATTATCGGCTTTGGAATGGGTCTGGCCTTACGGAATGGCGGAGCTTTGGACGGTATTGATATGTTAGCTGTGTTGCTTTCCCGAAAATTGCCTTTCGGTACAAGCGATCTTATCCTATTCTTGAACATGTTCGTGTTTATCGTCGTCTCGAGCGTATTCGGCCTTCAAGGTGCTATTTTGTCAGGTATTGCTTATTTTATCGCCTCTAAAGTGATTCATATCGTTGAAGAAGGCTTAAGCGGCGCAAAAACGTTTAAAATTATTACCAGACAACCCGAAATCATGGTAGAGACCATTCGTGTCCGCTTAGGGCGTAGTGCTACATATAATCTCGTACAAGGCGGATATTCCCACGAACAGTTCAAAGAAATTACTTGCGTCATTAACCGATTGGAAGAAAGCAAAATGAAAGAAATCATCCATGGAATTGACCCGAGTGCCTTTGTTATGGTATACGACGTAGCGGAAGTAAGAGGCGGAAACTTCAAGAAGCATGATATCCACTAGAAGAGTGGTCGGTCTTAAATGGCTCTGACCGCTTTTCGGCAGAGTGTTGGAGAAAAGCTAAATCATCGCCCTGCTCTGTATGGTGAACTGTGGCCCACAAGAGGGATACTTTGGTAAAAGTAACAGTCAGAATCGGAAAAGTCTATCCCGGTTTGCAAACATTTTTTGCTAAAGGACAAAAAGAAAAGAGTGCCTGCTCCCGTTTGAACTGTGACCCATAAGAAGGACACTTTGAAAAAAGTGACCCTCTTGTGGGTCACAGTTCAGTTAAAGAGAGAAGCACTCTTTCCTCCACGCTCAAGCGTGTCTTTGATTATTTTTGCTGGCTTATCTCAATCGGCACTTCCCAGTTGACGTCGCGGTGCTGTTTTGTCAGGATGCCGATGNCAGTTCAGTTAAAGAGAGAAGCACTCTTTCCTCCACGCTCAAGCGTGTCTTTGATTATTTTTGCTGGCTTATCTCAATCGGCACTTCCCAGTTGACGTCGCGGTGCTGTTTTGTCAGGATGCCGATGCTAAAGGTCAGCTCATTAGGCTGAACCTCGAGATTTTTAATCACCAATTCACCGCTGATGTGGATCTTACCATCCTTGGCTGTTGTTTTTTCGTTCAGACTCACCTGATATTCTTTGCCCGTCTCGTCCTTGGCAGTCCAGAACTTGGTCTGCACAATGTCATGGGCAAGGGTACCCTCAATGTCGATCAGTCCTACCTTCATGGTATTCGGTCCATATGTCCGCTCAGTCAGCCTCATGTTTTTCAAAGTAAAGTGATTGTCTTTTGCCTCAATGTCAATTGGCTTGTTTTTCAAATCATTCGCGTTGATTTTTATATTGATGCCGGACAATTCTTTTGTATAGATGGAATGGAGCTTAAAAGTAAGCTTCTGTTTGTCTGTCATCGGTACAAACGAATGCCACCACGTCGTGCCGGACTCGTTTTCCCTCCCATATCTCCCGTTATTAATCTCGTTTTTCATGATGCTCAATTCTTTAACAGGTAAATCGTCCCATGCAGCCACAACGTTCCCTGCTTCATCGACAAGCTCGTAGGCCATTTCGTAGCCTTGGATTTCATGAGCGAACCAGTAAGGCTGGGTCGATTCATTTTTGTCAATTAGCTCTTTCTTCTGCGCTTGCACCTCTGGCGTTAATTTGGTCTCCAATGTGAGCAGCGTCGCGCTTGGGGAAAAATCGGCCCGTTTTAAATCAATGATCAACCCTTGGGGTGAGGTATATTGCTTGTTAATCGCCACTGATTTGGTTGCCGTTTTCGCCTTAGCCATGTCTACCGGAACACTCACCTGCCAGTTTCCTTTTTTGCCGGTGATTTCAGTAGAACTGACCTGAACAACCAGTTCATCTGGCAGCGTCTTCTCGCCTGTAATCACCTCGGTCAATTCCCGGTTTGCCATCAAGTAGTCTCCGCTTTTTCCAAAATTCCAACCCATTTCCTTCGGGTCAAACAATTGGGTTCCCGCTTTGTCCGTAATCACAAACTGGATATCGCTGTCTTCGCTTAAATCGATCATCTTGCCTTCGCTATCTCTGGCGTCGCAGATGATGGCAATCCGCATCGTGTCAGCCAAAACCTCTTTAACCGTCACGGTAATGCCTTGGTCGGTGGCTTTCAGGTCAAGCGGCTGCACAAGGCCTTGCACAACCGCCTGCTTCATTCCGGGATCGGCTTTTTCCATCGTGTTAAAAAGACTTTTTACATAAGCTGCAAAGGAAGGCGATACGAAGGTTCCCAACGTTACAGCGATGGTCAATCCAGCGGCAACAATAGACATTTTCTTCACGATAACAACACTCCTTTTTTTCCAGTTGATTGTCTTTGGCGGCTTCTTATGCGGTCTGATGGTTTTCATTTCACTTATGGGAACGTAAGGATCAACCCTGGCTAAAATCCCTTGTTTAAACGTTTCTCCTGGTACCTCTTGTCCCGGTAAATCGATACCAAACTCAAAGTCATCCATATGATCCATAAGCTGCTCCCATTGTTCCTGACAATCTGGACAGTCTTCCAGATGCTTCTCCAATCGGCTGCTTTCACTGGTTGAAAGCCCGTTTTCCATATAGTCGATCAATTGTTTAGACTTGTTGCATTTCATAGCCAAGAGCCTCCCTTCCTTCTGGATCACTCATGGTCTCCCGCAGCTTTTTTCGCGCCCGATACAGCCGCATCTGTACAGTGCTAATCGGGATCGCCAGCCTTTCACCGATCTCCTGATAGCTTAAAAACTGAAAATACCGGAGGATAAACACCGTGCGATAATCTTTATCCAGCGCCAGTATCCTTTCACCTAAAGCCATTTGCCGCTCTTTTTGCAAATAAACGGTTTCCGGCGTGTCCTTCTGAACCAGCTCAAACTCGATGCCGGAAATGCTCGGCGTACGTTTACGCTTCCTCAGCTCATCTACGCATCGATTGGCCGCGATACGATACAACCAGGCTGAGAAGCTCCGGTCCGGTTTATACTCCTGCAAGTGGCTGTACGCCTTGATAAAAATCTCTTGGGCAATGTCCTGCGTATCCGCTGTATTTCCCAGCATTTTTCGCAGCAGAGAAAAAACTCTGACCTTATACTTGTCGATGATCTCTCCAAAAGCTTGTTTATCTCCTTGCAGAACCCTGTCAATGATCTCCTGATCGTCCTGCATTTTTTACCTCCCATCCAAAAAGGGTGCTGCGCAGCCTCTGCCTTTTTGTTTGTTCACTAATGTATAACGAATTTAAAATGGAAACCTTTCTCTTTTAGGTGGAAAATTTAAATGTAACGTTCACAGAGTCAAGGCAAACGGCTGTCGTGTATTGCTTTTCCCCTTTAATAAAGGGACGACTATTTGGCTGAGGTGAACAAGCATTTTTTGACCTAAAGGGAAACGATAGTTAAGAAAAAAAGGTATTCAGGAACGTGTTTTTTCGTTCTTGAGTACCTTCATAATTTCCCATTCAGATTTCTGAGCACTTATGCGATTAACTATAGTTCTTTAAATTTGTAATAAAGAACTACAGAAATACTTTATATGAACTGTGACCCATGAGAAGGACACTTTGAAGAAAGTGACCCTCTTGTGGGTCATTTGTGTTTTAATCAATCTAATT
>NZ_JBJQOQ010000022.1:0-90163 GCF_046036945.1 Brevibacillus sp. B_LB10_24
CCGCGTCTCGTGCGAACAAGTACTTATGACAGACGGCCTGAATGGTTTGTCTGTGCAAATGGAATTTGCGTTTGATAAGAACATTCGTTCTATACCTCGATTATACCACACGTACGTTCTTGTTTGGGGAATATTTCCGCATCAGAATGACGAGAACAAATACATGCTTCCCTGCCTATGTCCAGCGAAGAGGTTCGGGAACGGCGGCATTCATCTCCCACCTGCTTCGCTGAGGAAGGAGACTTCTGACGCAAGTTGTTAAATAAACCAATGCTGCAGGATGTAAATAGCAATCCTACAACGCGATAGATGCCCAAACAGGCTCTTCGCGTTTCCTTATGCTGAAAAAGTGATCATGGTCTCATCTGGCTGGTTTTGACGATGCCCGCGGTTATTGGTATGTTACTTATAGGAATTATTGATTTAAAGCATACAGGAGGACGAGAGAAAATGAGCAATGCAGATAACAATGTACGTGAAGAACTTGCTGCGTTCGCTGGCGGCTGCTTCTGGTGTATGGTGACGCCATTTGAGGAATTACCCGGCATCCTTCGTGTTACATCTGGCAATACAGGCGGACATACGGTCAATCCGACATATGAACAAGTATGTTCCGAAACGACAGGACATGCCGAAGCGGTGCAAATTGCTTTTGATCCCGTCCTGATGCCATACGAGAAGCTTTTGGAACTGTTTTGGCGGCAAATCGATCCGACCGACGCAGGAGGCCAGTTCTACGATCGCGGTGAATCATATCGGACGGCGATCTTTTACTATACAGAGGAACAGCGGCAGAAGGCCGAAGCTTCCAAGCGGGAGCTTGAGCAAAGCGGTCGGTTCGACAAACCGATCGTGACCGAGATTGTTCCAGCCTCGGAGTTCTATCCGGCTGAAGAATACCATCAGGATTATCACAAAAAGAATCCGCTGCGCTATCGCATGTACCGCAAAGGTTCAGGCCGTGATGCTTTTATTCAAGCGCACTGGAATACGGAAAAGGACAAAGCTTTGCTCAAAGAGAAGCTGACGCCGATGCAATATGAAGTGACGCAAAACAATGCGACGGAGCCTCCGTTTCATAATGAATTTTGGAATCATAAAGGGAAGGGGCTATATGTAGACATCGTCTCGGGCGAGCCGCTCTTTACGTCCATGGATAAGTTTGATTCCGGCTGCGGATGGCCCAGTTTCTCAAAGCCGCTCCATCATGGCAGCATTCTGGAAGTAGATGATTTCTCTCATGGCATGTTCCGTACCGAGGTGCGCAGCCGCCTGGCCGATTCTCATTTGGGGCATGTGTTCGAGGATGGACCGCAGCCGACAGGATTGCGCTATTGCATCAATTCCGCTGCGCTGCGGTTTATCCCGATGGAAGAGCTGGAACAAGAAGGCTACGGGCAGTACCGCAAACTGTTCGAGAAAGAGAACCCGAAATGACCGGCCGATGAAGGTCGAAGAAAAGCCAGCCGTTAATCGGAAGATGTTTAACACAGATAAGCTTCCCGCTGTAAACAGGGAAGCTTATTGTCATTACTAGCCATGATCTCCTGTCCCTTGGCGAAATGGTTGCGAGCAAGAGAGAATCGGTGTATAATGACCACGGTCATATATGACCACGGTCATTTTTTGTGAGGTGAGTCCGATGCGAAGGGAAGACCGGAAAAAACAGATTGAAGAAACGATTATCCAACAAGCCGTCGGGCTATTCAAGCAGAAAGGATACGATAACGTTACCGTGGAAGAAATTACGGTACACAGCGGCATCGCCAAGGGGACCTTTTTTAACTACTTTCCAAAAAAAGAGCATGTTTTGCTGCACATCGCCAATACACATCTGCAGCTCATAGGGCAGATCGTCGAGCGGCATTCGGATGGACCGCTCAAAGAACGGCTGTTGTCTATTTTCCGCGACTTGCTTGCGATCTATTTTCAACATGCTGACATACTGCGTCCGGCATTGGTGGAAACCCTTAAGTCAGCGATCGAGTCAAAGAATGAGACATCGAATATCACCATCTTGCAGGGAACGCTGCACTCGTTGATCGAAGACGCGAAACAAAGCCACTCATTTCAAAGTCGTTGGGATTCTAGCAAGATCGCTTCCATTTCGGTCAGTTTGTTTTTCCATGCTCTCATCACTGGCTCTGCGACGATGAGCGAAGGAGAAATCTATGCATCGCTACGTTCTCAAATGGATGCAGTGTGGGAGGGGATATCTGATGCGTAGACGGAAAAGAAGATTCCCGCGCAAAATCATCCTTGTTCTCCTTGCATTAGTCGCCTTCATCTATGTGAACAACAGCTCCTATCTTGCCGTGCCGCGGAGCGGGAAGCCTCTGCTGCTTGCCCACCGCGGTCTTGCACAGACCTACTCCATGGAAGGCATTACTAATGACACTTGTACGGCCGAGCGAATCTATTCCCCGGAGCATCCTTTCCTGGAGAATACGATTCCTTCTATGGAAGCGGCATTTCAGGCGGGAGCAGATGTTGTGGAATTTGATGTGCATATTACGAAAGATGAGCAGTTTGCCGTGTTTCACGACTGGACATTGGACTGTCGAACGAATGCCGATGGCGTGACGAGAGACTACACGATGGTTGAGTTGAAAAAAATGGATATTGGATATGGATATACGGCAGATCACGGAAAAACCTTCCCGTTCCGCGGAAAAGGGGTAGGGATGATGCCTTCTTTAACCGAGGTGCTTTCCCGTTTTCCCGATAAGGCCTTTTTGATTGATATCAAAAGCAATGATCCCTATGAAGGGGAACTGCTCGCTGCGTATTTGTCCGCGTTGCCCAAGCAACAGCAAAACCTGTTGGCCGTATACGGAGGTGACAAACCGATAGCGGCATTGAAGGAAAAGATGCCCGATATGCGGGTGATGTCGATGGCAACTATGAAAAGCTGCTTGATTCCTTATCTCGCAGTCGGGTGGACGGGATATCTGCCCGCTGCATGTGAACATACAGAATTGCATATTCCCGAGAAGATTGCCCCTTGGCTGTGGGGGTGGCCCGATCGTTTCCTCAATCGGATGGATCGCACAGACACCCGTACGATTGTTGTTGGCGGCGACGGTAGTGACTTTTCGAGCGGCTTTGATACGGTTGAAGATATAAAGCGCCTGCCTTCCCATTATACGGGTTGGATTTGGACGAATCGGATTGATCGCATCGCTCCTTTATATCGCGGGGCGAACGAGTAAAGTTGGCGGGCCATAACCGACAAAACACTGATGAGGCTATTGGGATGAAACGTGCACAGGCAGCAATGTACCTCCACATACTGTAGCCACAGTGACTTCCTTATTGTCAAAAGCTTGTTTCAACATATCCGGCACGTTTGTCATCATGGCCTGTCTTAATATATTCGGAATGGCATCTTCCGAATTTCCCGCCGGCTTGCCCGAAGCCCCAGGCACCAAAATCACCAAAATATTAAAAAGGTAAGTTGTTACGTTGGGTGGCAGAAGAGAGTTTTTGACGTTTTGCTTCGTATAACAATGCATTATGCGAACCATTTTTCGACCCTTCAGAAATGCCCGAATCCCTTGTCCCATAAGGCTTTGCGCCATCCAACTACTTCGCTTTTCTCGCTTTGTCTTCGCATAACTTTAATTTTCTCAGCCAAGATATACGAACCAAGCGCTTATGGGTTATTCGCAGAACCTATGAGACGGTGAAGGATGTTTCCGGAAAAAACTTATTTATTGTTGGACGGTAAATACCTCAGCGTGGTTTATTAACATGTTGGATGAATCAATCATAAGCCCGGACGTAAAAGCTATCATCCGTTAATCGCCTTTGAAGGTCAAACGCGCCTCAATCTAAATGCCGTTCTCCGTGCGGGTAATACGCACTCTTGCACGGACGCCATTTCTGAAGCAAACCTTTGAGCTACTCGGCGAGAGCCACGTCAAGTATGCGCGATTCGATAAAGGCTTCAGCGGTGTGGATTTCTACAGCCTCTGGGAAAGCAAAAAAGTAGGCTATGTCGGCAAGCTCAAATGGAAGCTACGTCTAGCCAAAGAAGTCGAAGCTTGCCGTTACTGGACCCGCTACGTTGATGAAGACTGGATCATTGAAGGAATTACCTTGTTCTACAAGGCAACCACTTGGAGCAAACCTCGCTGCGTAGCTGTAACTCGTAAAGCGCAAGTGCTGGATGATGGCCAAGGCCGTATCGTGTTTGACACAGACTGGCAGTACGAAGCGATCGTAACCAATCTGGAGTGGGAGCCCATTGATCTGTGGCGCTTCTACAACCATCGATGCTGCATGGAGAATTACATCAAGGAAGCCAAGAACGGATTCTCCATCGACCGTATCCCGACAAGCGATTTCGAAGCCAAATGAACTAGATCTGTACTCGCTTACAATTTGTTCGAACACTTTAAGCGCGATTGCTGTGAGCCCATACATCAAGGCTATACGATTGCTCGATTCCGCCCAGAATTCTTTCATTGCGCCGCAACCATCATTCAACATAGCAGAGCTGTTATTTTGAAGCTCGCAAAGCAATTCGCTAATCGCTACGTCTGGAAACGAATGGAGGCGAAAGTAGCCCTGCTCGAATGAAAATTGTAAAAACCTTACATGGAAAATCAGCGTGCCTCTTCAGTGGGAGGGGGAACCTTTATCCACATATGGATAGAGGAATGAAATTTTGCTGGATTTTTACCCACTTATTCACAGCCTCGGTGCCGAGCGCCCACATTCACAGCCCTTTTAATCACATTTACTCTAGTTTTTTTTGATATGAATAATATCCACGGTTTCGGATTTTACGGATTTTATTTTGTTGTCTTTCTTATTTATAGTACCCAACCGGTATTCTTATACGGTTTACCTATATCATTTTTGATTGAGTTGCTATTTAATAGAATCAAGATTAAGAATATGAATAGAGTACTCGTAGTAGTTACTTATATCATAACTTATGCAAGCACAGGATTTATTGGATCGTTCATATACTTTTTGGTGTTTACTGAAGGGGGGAGATTGCAAAGTTATTGGAATCAAGATTTTTTGCTTTTTTCAGAATTTGGTGTCATATCGGCTTTATTATTTTTAATTATACGATACTACGTAGAAGTAGTGTTTAAAAAATAAGATCTAACCATGAAGTCTTATTACACAGCAGATAAGCGTGGCGGTGATTTCTGCTGTCGCTCAGCGGCGGAAGAATTACATCGGACGGAACCGCTGAATTCGGCGAACTTGCTCTCACACAGCGTCAACTGGGGAAGGGGATTACTGTTTTTCCCAACTAAATCATGGCCTATTTGCCGATTTCAAGTTGCGAAAGTTGAGTTATATGCACTGAATCAGGGTGAACGTATATATGCCATATTTTAATTGAATGGTTTCGACTTGCCATTTTTCCCCCACGTTCGAGTAACACTTCAAATAACAAAGTTTTTATTTTAGAAACCTCGATGGATTGTGATTCAAAGGGTTCGGAATAATCGGAATGGAGAATAGGGATGCAGTGGTGAATGGTACCGTTATCGTCGATGACCCACATTTTACGTTTTTTTGATATGATACAGCTGCTTGAGGAGACCGAGCAGATGCTCGAAGCTAAGATAAAAGAGACTAGCCGCGAAGACAATATAGAGCTTCGAACAAAAATCAATTCTTTATTCGTAAGGTTTCAAAGCATCGTTTTGGATAGTGTCGAACGAATCAGATTGTATATCCGATCCAATCCAAAGGAATTTGTTCAACTTAAAAACTGAAGGGAGCGATATTAATGGCAACAATTCGCAAGGAAATCATGATTGAGGCCAAAGTCGAGCATGTGTGGGACGCTGTACGGGATGTCGGCGCAGTACATCGGCGTTTGGTGCCTGACTATACTGTTGATACACAAATAGATGGCGACAACAGAATTCTTACATTTGCGAACGGCGCAGTCGTACGTGAACTTATCGTTTCCGTAGACGATGAAGCACGTCGCCTGGCGTATGCGGTGGTCGAGGGACCTATGCCGCTTAAGCATCACCATGCTTCGTTCCAGGTCCTTGCAGAAAGCGACAGTCACAGTCGTCTAATCTGGATTACCGATTTTTTGCCCGACGAGCGGGCTATGGATGTCCGGGCGCGCGTAGATCGGGGAGCTGAAGTTATGAAGCAGACAATTGAGGCAGAAATTAAGAATGGACCAAGTAACGGTGCTTGAGTTGTAAGCAACGTATCCGGAAAAAACAATAGACATCTAGCGCGAGCAAACGCTGATACCGAACATGACCGCCTTGTCAGGAAAACTCTATGGCGATGATGAGGTCAGGGGTTTGATCTCCCTTGGCTCCACCTAAATTATCGAGAACGCCTTCCTGATGGAGGGCTTTTTGTTTTATTGTCGTAGGCCCCGTTTAAAATGGTACTACTATCTTAAACACTCAAACGATAGAGTTGCCGTCTATTTATGTCTTTATAACTGAGTCAGGTCCTTTATCGAGAAGATATCTGATTTTACGGAACAGTATGGTGTATATAAATTGGGGTAGTATCAGCGAAGCTGACACCAACCGCAAAGTGTATGGTTAAATTTGTAAGATAAATACGTTAATCAGAGCTGAATTTTTCGAGGCTGTATTAGCTTCAAAAATGAAGGAAGACTGAAGTTCTATTATCCTTTAATCAGCCAGCAATTGTACACTCAACAGGAACCGGAAAGCTTCTTCAGTCGCATCCATCATAACTCTTTTAAAAGCTTGTTTGCATCGCTGACAGGCGGTCGCACAATTAATCGAGAGCCACTTGATGAATGGGCGGAAATCGTCAGGAATACAGGAAAAGGGGATGCATAATACCTGGTTTGCAACCATGATTGAGCTTTCAGCCTTCTCAGTTATTACAATCCTTCTAGTTGCATGGATCAGCAGATTTACAGGTGAGCGATATCGTCCGCAATGGCGCTATTTTATATGGCTTGCTCTAGCTCTACGTTTAGCACTTCCTATAGAATCGCAACTGCCGCAAGGCATCCCCGTGCTCACGATACCAAACATCGTCTTTGATCAATCCATGTCCAATTCCAATACGTTTGTTGCAAATATGCCTTCATCTGAGGGGACGTCAACCGAAACTGAGGATGTGGGCGGATTGAGGTCCACTGCAAATACAACACCTTCCAGGTTTTCGACGGATATTCTAACTATTATATCTTGGATATGGCTGAGGGGAGCAGCAAGCTATTTATCCTGGTGGCTTATCAATTATTGGCTTATAAAGCGAAGTTTAAAAGCCATTTCGCGACCAGTCGGTCCGATGAGCTTACACTGAGTTTGGAACAAGATCGGATACCTGGAAAGACCCTCCTCCTGGCCGATGAGTGGAATGAGTCGGCTCGTACATGTCTGAAAAGCGGTAGAAAAACTTGTCGAACCAATACTCTCGGAGAGGGGATTAAAGCATAGAGATGAACCTAAAATCAAATTCCCTTTAGCCTTTAATTCAGGGTAAGAGGGATTTTGGGTCATATTTTGTATATGTAGACTTTTCTCGTTTATGAAAATCAGCAATGCGGAAAGCGAGTATCGCATCGTTCAGTTGTTTATAGAAAAATTATTATCTGAATCGGACCGATACACTCAGGCTTAAGTTCCCGATCATTTTCCGACCCTGATAACGGAACATGGAACATTGCGCTATACTGTCAGTTCAGTGTCCCTAGAAGTAGAGAAGCAGTCAAATGTGCTTCGTATGGTACGAAAATTGACAGTGTAAATGTCATTTCGCAACCTTAAGGGTGATGACGTTTATGATGCCGCAGTTCAGCGAGTCGATCGTTACTTCCATCATCTGCGGCCGAGAAGAGGCATGGTTAGCTAATCATGTGAAGTGAAGACATCAGCACAGTCTTCTCTTCACATCTTTTAAATAATTCGTTTCATATGTTTGACCGGGCTAAATTTTTTATGTTGCTCCTTGATGTCGCTGCTAAACAATTCCACATAGTAATCGACCATATCAAGCGTGGCATGTCCCAGAATGCGCCGCAGCGTAAAAGGGTCGCCGCCGTTCATAATGTAAAACTTGGCCATCGTATGCCTGAATGTATGAGGAGAGAGCCTAACTCCTGTAATATCTGCTAAACGACCGTACTCTTGCATTTTTGACTGCAACGCTCTTATGCTGATTTGTTCATTGTTGATGTTGACAAACAGAGCATCAGTCTCCAGATCGCCGCGTATGTCCAAATAACGGCGAATGGTCTTTGCACAATGTTGTTGAAATGGAACACGCCGCGCTCTTCCACCTTTTCCTCTCGTGATACGAATTTCCTGCTCTTTGAAAAAGAGATCACCTGTTTTTAAGTTGCACAGCTCGCTTATGCGCATTCCTGTCTCCAGAAGCAGCGCCATCATGGTAAAATCCCGATTTCCGGTAAATGTTTTTCGGTCAGGTTGTTCCAGCAATGAAGCAACCTGCTCCTTGGTAAAGGTTCGCAGCATCAGCTTTTCGGCTTTGACGACATGCAACGCTTCGGCGATATTTTCAGTGATCCATCCTTCCTCGAACAAATACCTCAAAAACTGTTTCACTGCTTTAATTCGACCAATGTTCCTCGCTCAAGTAAATAACGTTTCAGCGTTTCAGCGAGAACATGTTGAATCGGTACTAGTCGGAATTTCCTGCCTTTGCCTTGCTGTACTCGAAGTACGCCTTCGTCAAAAAGCATATCCTGGATTTGAATGCCTGCCAGTTCTTTCAACCGAATGCCGGTATCGAGCAGTGTCAACATCATGACGTAATTGCGGAGTCCGGTAAAGGTTGCACGATTTGGTTGCATGAGCAAATGATGCAACTGCTCATCGGTAAACGCATGTGTCAAAGACGGTTGAACTTTGAATGGTTTAAGCGCAATGGCAATATTCGATTCCATCCAACCTTCTGCAAAGAGAATTTTGAAAAACTCTTTATAAATGTACAAAATACAAATTCTTGGTCCGGATTGCCAGTCCTTCGTCAAGAATACTTGGTATGATGTGATGATGAAGAAGATCAGGGCATAGGTCATTCCATCGCACATGTTGGACGACGAGATATTGATGAAGCTTTTCCAGTCCGTTACGGAATCTGCGGATGGTTTCTTTAGTCAAGTTTCGGGACTTGCAGTCTTGAAGAAAAAACTGGACGGAATCATCCCGTGTGACGTTCATGATGGAGCCATTCTGATTTTGCACTTCGCATATCCTCCCTATGGAGTTATGCGAACCAAAGCGGATATGCGAAGTAGAGGGGAGGGACTCGTATAACAATTGGATATACGGTTTCGTATAACTTTCATGAAAAACCGGGTTATTTGCAGTCGTTTGGAACAAATTTACAAACAGCTAAATCCCTTGATACATAAGGGTTTTCCGTGGAAGTCTGAACTCACCTCCTTCTGGCTCATATAACGGCCTATACACAGAACGTAAGGCCTGAATAGATTGTCAGGGAGAAGCCAGATGGGAAGGATGTCCAAGGTGAACAGACCAATAATCGGCATTTTAACTTGGCGAAGTGGACAAAAATTTGCAGAGCCCGGTTATTTTCGCCGTCTGCTGCAAGCGGGGCGGGAACTGGGGGCGATTGTGTATTTGTTTGCACCGCAAGATGTCTTGCCGGAGGACAGAAGGATACGCGGGTTTACGCCGGGACACGGACGGGACTGGGAAAGCCGTCTCTACGCCTGGCCTGACATTGTTATTGACCGCTACCGCTACTATCCGACTCCACGCCACGTCGGCTACCTCCCCTTTCGGAGACAGGAGCTGTTTCGCTATGTGAACAGCCCATTGGCCAACAAATGGAGCGTTTATCAGGTGCTGGCGGCCGATGAGCAGATGCGCCGTTGGCTACCGGAAACCTATATCTACCGTTCATCCTTGCTGCCTGGCATGTTGGAGAAGTATTCCCGGGTGTACATCAAACCGGCGAACGGAACAGGCGGCCGCAGCATTTTGCGGATTGAGCGGACCACCAGCGGTTTTCGGATAGCCGGACGGACGATGCGGCTAAAAAGGGTGGAAGGGCGGGTGAAAACACTCTCGGGGCTGGTTCGGAAGGTAAACCATTGGGTGGAAACAGAGATGCTGGCCAAGGAGAGATGCTTGATCCAACAAGGACTGGTCTTGGATCTTTTACCCGACCGCACGGTAGACCTTCGCCTGCTCATTCAGAAAACAGCTGATGGCCAGTGGGATGTGACTGGACAAGGAATCCGGATGGGCAGGAAAAACAGCTCCATCTCCAATCTGCACGGTGGGGGAAAAGCTCTGCCGGCAAGCCGGTTTCTGATCCCGAAGTTCGGACGGGAACGCACGCGCGACATTCTCGGTGAGTGCCACAATCTAGCGATACGGACGGCGCAGACGCTGGAGCAGCACTATGGACGGATGATAGAATTTGGCCTTGACATCGGGATTGATGTAAAGGGAGAGGCTTGGCTGATCGAGGTAAATCCCAAACCTGGGAGGGAGATTTTTCACAAGATCGGGCAGCATGAACGCTACCGCAAAGCCATTCGCCGACCGTTGGAATACACCATCTTCTTGTTGCGCCAAGGTTCACAGCCAGCAGAACCGGCAGCGGAAATGTCGAAGGAAGATGGCCCTGATGAGCTGACACTTCGCGAGGCTGCCAATGAAGCAGCAGAAGAGACAAACGGCGGAAAGGGTGCTTTCTCGTGAGTAAACCCGTAATCGGCATCCTGACATCACGGGAGGGTAAGAGATTTGCAGAACCTGCATACTTTCGCCGGCTCATTCGGGAGGGGAGGAATCTGGGAGCAGTCGTCTTTCTCTTTTCGCCTGATGACGCAAGAGAGAGCAGCCGGCGGGTGAGAGGCTTTACCCCGGCGGCCCAGGGCGGCTGGGAGGAGAGATGGTATCCTTGGCCAGACGTGGTGATTGACCGGTTCCGCTATACACCTACGCCCGCATTCAAGCAATATGTGGCCTTCCGCAAGCGATCCGGCCTGTTATTTGCCAACAACCGCTTGGCCCATAAGTGGAACGTGCATCAGGTACTGTGGCAGGATGAACGAATGCGCCGCTGGCTGCCGGAAACCTATGCGTACGACAGCGGCCGGCTGCAGACTTTGCTGCGCAAACACCGCTCCGTTTACGTCAAGCCGAGCAATGGTACGGGGGGTCGGGGCATCTTGAAGATCGAACGGAAGGGCGGCGGATTTTTGCTGCAAGGGCAAAATCAACAGCGCAGCCGTCGTTCCGCCGCGCTTTCAAACTCACGTGAACTTGTCCGCTGGGTTGATCGCTGGGTCAAAAACAAAAAGTTTCTGATTCAGCAGGGACTTGACCTGCAGCTCATCCCCGGACACAATGTCGACATTCGCCTGCTGATCCAAAAAAATGGTGAAGGGAATTGGAGTATAACGGGTGCAGGTGCAAGGGTGGGCGGCAGAAAGAACATCGCTTCCAATCTGCACGCCGGCGGAAAAGCCGTCCCGGCCGCCGCGTTTTTGACACCGCTGTTCGGACGGGAGCAAGCGGAAGCGATCCTGCGGGAATGCCGCGAATTGGCCTTCCAAACGGTGGAAACGATCGAGGACCATTATGGCCGGATGATGGAACAGGGATTGGACATCGGCGTCGACGCGAACGGCAGGGTATGGCTGATCGAAGTGAATCCCAAGCCCGGCCGGGAAATTTTCCGGGAGATGGGGCAGCGGCAGAACTATCTGGAGGCAATCCGCAAGCCCTTGCAGTACGCACTTTACTTGACCCGGTCAGTCGCCAAAATTCATACCTCGTAAGGGGAATACGGAAAGCCGCCTGAGATAGGGCGGCTTTCCCGCATAGGAAAAGAAAGCGGCCATCAGCCGGGCGGAGGGTTTGTTGCTCAGGAAAAAGTCAACTGCTATAATAGGGCAACAATTGTGGATCGTAATTCGAAGCAAGGAGCGTGATCACATGGAATTCAACTTTTTGCTGAGGATGGTCGTCGCCGGGTTATGTGGTGCTTTTATCGGGTTTGAGCGGAAAAATCGCATGAAAGAAGCCGGGATACGAACTCATTTTGTCGTCGCCTTGGGTTTGGCGCTGATGATGATTATTTCCAAATACGGCTTTCAGGATCAGATCGGCTGGAGCAACCTTGGGCTCGACCCTTCCCGGATCGCGGCACAGGTAGTGTCAGGGGTCGGGTTTCTCGGGGCGGGCATGATCTTCATGCAGCGGCAGACGGTAAAGGGATTGACGACAGCGGCTGGCATCTGGGCCACCGCCGGGATCGGGATGGCTATCGGTGCCGGGATGTACTGGGTGGGAGCCGGTACGACTGTTTTCGTCCTGTTCGCACAAAAGCTGCTGCATGGTCGCTTTCACTGGTTGGCTGCCCCGAAATCAGACCAGATGACCATCCGCTTTGACAACGAACCGGGGAACATCAATCAGATCCTGGAACGGTTGAAGGAAAAGAACATTACAATACTCAGTTTTCATGCGGAAAACGACGCCAACGATCCTTCAGAGATTATTTTGGAAATTTTCATAAAAATTCCAGGCGCTGTTACGATTGAACAACTTCTCCCGATCATTCAGGAACTCTCCTCTGTCAGGTCTGTTGAAGTGGGATAGGATGGGTAACTTTTGCCAGACTATTGCGTAAAAGGTAGAAAGGACGCAGTAAGCAAGGGGGAGGACAAGATGTTGAAATCCTTCGTCGTCGGGCTTGGCTTGCTGGCTTTGATCGCGCTGGCTTCGCTTGTCATGGGAGATTGGGGACTGATCAGGCAGCTGACAGGGATCGTTGGATTTGGGCTGCTGCTGCTGTCAGCCATCTTTTCCGGGGCATTGCTAAGCGGCGACCGCATCAGGGCAAATTACGCTTTTGAGGACAAAGAAGAACGCAGGACCCGCTTTAGATGGTCGGTCCATATGCTGTTGGCCGCCCTGCCTAGTATCGTCGTGTTTATGCTGACGTTAAAGTTTGCCAATTAGACGGGACGCCGGAATCATCATTTGCTGTGAATGAGTCCGGCGTCGTTTTTACGAGTGAGGTCGCTTACCCGCGCAGGGTTGGTCTGCCGAATTCGCCCTCGAACAGCGACTCGGCCAGAGGGCGGCGGTCAGATGGCTTTTCCCGTTCCCGATAAGCGTCCGGCAGGGCCTCAGCGCTATCGCGGTAACCGATGCTGACGACAGCCTGCAGCTCGAATTCGTCTGGAACGCGAAGGATTTCCCGGGCTTTGTCGCGATCAAATCCGCCCATTGCGTGCGTGACCAGCCCTTTGCTTTCTGCCTGCAGGGCGAGAAAAGCCCAGGCCGCACCGGCGTCAAACGCATGAGCGCGGCTTTGTTCGCCTTTTGCCGTCGTTTTTTTCGAGAGGATCACGGCCAGCACCGGGGCTTTTTGGCACCAGGCGAGGTGGGGACGTATATAATAGGAAAACTGCAAATAGCCCGCTATAAGGGCAAAAAAATAAAATATGAGCTATCACATTACACAGGATACCGCCCCATTGGACAAGCAGGGCGGTATTTCTGTGTCTGGATAGCGATACTTCGGGACAACATGGCCCGAAGTCAAAGGAGGGATGGCTTCATGCCAACTGGGCTTGATTGAAATCAGGCCCTTTTTTCATGCCATAAAACGGACAAGGAGGTAGAACGCATGGCAAAAAATGAGCCAAATAAGCCGGATGAAATGAAAAACGTGCCGGAAAACGAAGCTCCTGTGAAAGAGCAGATCGTTCCCATTGAAGCGGCAAAGATTGCCGACAAGGCCCCCGCCCCGGAAACAAGCACGGGGGAAGCGGCGACAACAGCCCCAAAAGATCAAGCAGCTTCAAAGGGAATAGGCGAAGCCAAAGCGGGGCCGCCCCCTCCTGCTAGCGGTGAGCGTATCCCCACTCCCGGAGATATCGTTGTTTCCTTTGACAAGATCAAAGAGATGGTTTCCGAGAAACAGGCGGCGAGAAAGGAAACAGAAAAAAGCGACCCTGCCACTGAAACGGCACAGTCCAACAAGACCGGGCCGAAAGCCGGAGAGAATCGGCAAGGACGGGCAAAACCGCTTCAAGAAATTGGGCAGAACAATAAGCCGGAAACCAGTCGGAGCAAGAGCGCCGAAACAGCGGTCAAGAAGCCTGCTGGCCCTGCCAAACAGGAAAAAGCATCAAGAGTCGTAAAAACCGATAAACCTGACAAGCAGAAACAGGTTGCAGGACGTGGCAGAGGACGTTCTGTTTCCGCAAAATCTACGGAACAGGCGCAGCAGTCAGCGCCATCTTCGGAACTGCCGCCCGAACCGAGCGAAGCGCCCCGGTCAGGCAAACAGGAGCAGATCGTCTATCTGAACCTTTCCGAGCTTCATTCGTTCAAAGATCATCCTTTTCAAGTCCGCAATGACGAGGAAATGGCGGCTATGGTGGGAAGCGTCAAGGATAAAGGCGTCACACAGCCCGCCATTGTGCGCCCACGCGAAGATGGCGGTTATGAAATCGTATCCGGCCACCGCCGCCAGAAAGCCAGTGAATTAGCCGGGTTTGCGGATATGCCCTGCATTATCCGCAACTTGACGGATGAACAGGCGATTACGCAAATGGTAGAGGACAACACCAACCAGCGTGAACATATTCTGCCTAGTGAACGGGCCAGAGCGCTGCACATGCAGTTGGAAGCCATTAAACGGCAAGGCGTGCGAACCGGCAACGGGCAACGCTCCAACGAGGTTGTAGCCGAGCGCAACAAAATGACGGTGAAGCAGGTTCAGCGATATATCAAACTCAACGAACTTGTGCCCGACTTGATGAAAATGGTAGACGAAAAAAAGATTGCCTTCACCCCGGCCGTGGAACTTGCCTTTATCAAGCCGAAAAATCAGAACTATATCGCGATTGCCATTGAGGGTCAGCAATCGTCTCCCTCTCTTTCACAGGCACAGCGTATGCGCGACCTTGACCAAAAGAAGCTATTAAATCCAGATGTGATTGATGGCATCATGCTAGAAGAAAAAAAGGAGGTAGACAAAGTGATTATTTCCAGTCAGGAATTGAGCCAGTATTTCGGCAAGGATAAAACCCCTCGTGAAATGAAGGATACCATTATCAAACTGCTTGATGAATGGAAGGATAAGCAACCGGAGCTTTCCAAGCCGGAAAAGAAAACAGACAAGGAAAAGTAATGACTTCGGGCCAAGTTGACTCGAAGTTCTTTTTTTGTGGGGCTTTGCCCCACCCCCCAAAGCTCTAAGGATAGTTAATTATCCCCGTCGCCACTTTCGATGTAGCATAGCTGGGAAAATCGGTCAAGAGCTTGCCGCCGGAGGCGGTGCTTCGCACTCTTGACCGATTTCTCCCGGCTATGCTTTAAGGTTGTCAAGCGACGGGGATAATCATCCTTTGAGCCGCTCCCTTTCCAAGATTGGAAAGGGCGGGGGGATAGGTTGATGGCTTTACGAACTTTGAACGGAGGTACTTTATGATGAAACGACCTTTAGCCTATATTACCGCCGCATGGAGCGGCGATCACAATGCGGATACTGAGCAGGCCGCGCAATATTGCCGTGCCGTCTATGAAGCCGGATTTTCTCCCGTTTGCCCTGTCTTGTATCTTCCGCTTTTCCTGAATGACGCCATCCCGGAGGAACACAAAAGCGGCATTGACATGAGCCGGGATCTGTTGCGCCGTGCTCATGTGCTTGTGGTGTGCGGAAGTGATATTGACGAGGATGTAAAAAACGATATTGCGGTTGCCGGGCGTCTGAAGATCACAGCGACCACATTAGACGGAATTCTGACTGTGCAAACGCAAGGCCGGGTCAAAGACCATGCTTGAAGCCTATGTGACCAATCTTGGCAAATACAACGAAGGCCATCTCATCGGTGAATATCTGAAACTTCCTGCTACTACCGATGAAGTACAGGCCCTTTTGAAGCATATCCATGTAGACGGAGTACGCTATGAAGAAATTGTTATTACCGATTACAAAACTGACATTCCTGGCTTGCGCAATGGTTTAAGCGAATATGAAAGCATTGACGAGCTGAACTATCTGGCTACTCTATCGGCGGCTCTCTGACCGCATTTGTCTTGAACACGGATTATCTGTCATTACCAATCCGAAGCTCCGCAGCAAGGGGAAATTCAAGCATTATGGCGAGTGGCTTGGCGGTAATAAGCCGCAGACTTTTCAGGAAAAATTAAAAACGCAGATTGATGTTTGCCTTGCAACAAAGCCGCGAGATATGGACACGTTTTTGCAAGCTATGGCGGCGGCTGGCTATGAGGTCAAACATGGGCGCGGCGGTACAATCAGCTTCCGCGCAAAGGGGCAGGAACGCTTCACCCGGCTTCGAGCTTCTACGCTTGGCAGAGGCTACGGTCAGGAGGACATACGGGCTATCATCGAGGGCCGCAATGCCTTGCCGGAGAGCCGGAGCAAAGCACCGCACAAGGTTAACCTCATTGTGGATATTCAATCCCGCATGAGAGCTGGAAAAGGCCCTGCCTATGAACGGTGGGCGAAAATATTCAACCTCAAGCAGATGGCGGCGGCTTTACAGTATTTGCAGGAAAACGGACTGGCGGAATATGAGCAACTCGCGCAGAAAACTGTAGAGCTTTCAGACCGTTTCCATACTCTATCTGACCGCATAAAAACGACCGAATCGGCTATACGCGTCAATGCGGAACTACAAGCGGCGATGGTCGATTATGCCAGAACTCGACCCGTGTTTGAGGGATACAAGGCCGCAAAATACAGCCGGAAATATCTTGCGGAGCATGGAGCCGACCTTGCCGCCTATCGGGCGGCGCAGGATACGTTTCGGCGCTTATTGTCCGGGGCGAAGCTCCCCAAAATGAATACACTCAAAGTGGAAGGCCGGGAGCTTGGGACAAAGAAAAAAGCCGCCTATGGTGAGTACCGGGCGGCAAGAAAGGACATGCAAGAGATTGTGACCGTAAAGGCCAATATTGACCATCTGCTCGGCCTGACGGACGCGCAGAAAAATAAGGAAATGGAGCGATAGCGACATGACGCAACATGAGGTGCAAAGCGCCGACTTCGGGCCAAGTTGGCCCGAAGTTGCAGGGTTTGGGGAAGGCACTCCCCAACAAGCAATTTTTGAGTTTTCCCGCAAGGGAAAATCTCAAAAATGAGCAAGTGTCAATACACTTGCCCTGCTTGCTCTGACTTCGTTGGCTTTCTGCATTCGCTTTTAGTGATATTACTGAGAGCATAAATAAAAGTATTGACATATTGCTCTAATCGTTATAGAGTTATATTACTCTACAACAATTAGAGCAATAACAAATTCGACTTATTTAAGCAACCATGCGATTCTAAGGAGACATCATATTATGAACAAAATTCATAAAATGACAGAGTCAGAAAAAGAAATTATGGATGTTTTATGGACAAGCAGCCAACCATTAACTACAAATGAAATAATCCAAAATTTAACTAAAAGTAAAGCGCAAACTACGGTAATAACTTTTTTAGCCCGGCTGATGGAAAAAGGAATTGTTAGGGCCAAAAGAATAAGCAAGGCTAACTATTACGAGCCTTGTATCACGAAACAGGAATACTTGAATGCTGAAACAAGACAATTTATTTCCGACATTCACAATGGTTCTGTATTCGGACTTATAAATGCTTTATGCGATAGCGGTGATTTAACGAAATCGGATATTGAGGAAATTATGGAGCGTCTACGTAAAGAGGAGTGGTGATGCTAGTGCTAATTGGCCTATACAATCAGCTATTGATTATGTCAATAATAGCTGGATTGCTATACCTTATTCTTAAACTATTTAGTATTGCCACACATAAATATTTTTCGGCAGCTTGGCATTATTACACATATTTGTTGATAAGCACATTTTTCCTAATCCCGTACTATTCCGTGTTGTCAGCGTTTAATACATTTACTCGAAAAACTGCTAAATGGGCACAGTCTCCCTTAATTGAATTAGGGCTGCCACCTTCTGATATTATCTCAACGGTTAGCACTAGCACTATTCAAATATCCCCAAAAAGTCACGAAGTGTTTTCGTACATAAGATTGCTTCCTTACTTCTTAATGGCTGGGACATTGATATTTATAGCAGTCGTTGTTTGTAAGAATATCCGGATAAATCGGCGTATTTTTATAGCATGTCAAAAAACGGATGATAGAGTGCTATTGGATATACTTTCAGAGTGCAAACGCAGCATAGGTCTGAAAAAAGAGATACCGGTATACATGTGCAGTTTCATCGGCACACCCTTAGTCACCGGTCTTTTCAGACCCCGTATTGTTTTACCCAACATCGAATTCAGTTCTGAAGAATTAGGTTATATCTTCAAACATGAATTGACACACATAAAAAAATATGACGCATGGATAAAGCTGCTGTTGCTTTTCATCAATGCCCTGCATTGGTTCAATCCGCTTGCTTATATAATCAGATTTGACATTGACCGCTTCTGTGAAGCGTTTTGTGATAAAACAGTTACTGGGTCAATGAATAAAGAGGAAAGGAGAAAATACTGCGGGTTAATTTTAAGCGTACTTTGGAACGTTGCAGATCAAAACACTAAACTATTTTCCGCCTTTAGCGATAAGCGGAGCATCGAATGGAGAATTTATTTAATCATGAAAACTGAAAAGAGTAAGAGATGGGTTCGTAGGGCGGCAGTTGCATTTACATTGTCATTTGCATTGCTAGGCACAGGCTTGGCATACGCCGCAACCGGAACTGGTTCCGCAAATGCCCCTTTGTCTACCAGTGGCACAGCTAATGTATCAGGTTTATCTGCGGATTTTGAAAATATGGAGGTCGGCGATATTGTTTATGTCGGCGATATTGCCATCCAAAGAGTTGCGGATGACGCCCAAGGTCCCGGTGATTCCATGGTGCAAACTACAACAGAAGGTTTTAGTGTAAGCGACTTTGCTGGAAATCAGAGCTTGGATAAAACATTGTCTCTCAACTCCACGTATAAATACTGGTTCATCTGGATCGATAATACCAGCAGCAACAAAATCAATGTTACGATCGGTAACGATGAAACCACTCAAACCAATAACTTCCACCAAATACCGAAGGGAAAATACTATATTTGGTCGACAAACGCATGGCCGACTAGTAGCCAGACGGTAAGCTTCTCTAACGGTGCAGGAATGTATGGCAGTGCAGCTGCAAGACTTTGTTCTACGCTTGCCGAGGCAGAGGCTCATAATGGTTAACACTGAGAAAGTTCATTGAAAAACGTATTCCGATTTTAATCCTATATAGATTCAAAAGCTTAAGACAACTCCGTTAACTTTTTATTCGACACCTTTCAGGGATTTTCCCTTAAAGGTGTCTTTTATTCAATATCAGACTGATAAACTGATGATCTCGCCACTCCTCTTAAAAATCAAAGTTCCGAATATATTTTTGTAAAAGGAACATTGGAATTTATGAGACTCGCATTGTCTAAAAAAAATATTATGTTTGTATTTTTGATACATACCTCCGAAGAAAAGACTACAGTAGAACAGATAAATGAAAGCTACCGCTTGTACTGATTGCATCAAGTAAAAGCGCATCTTCTTATGTGGCTAAATCGGCGTCATTAGGAAAGGGGGCTTTGTTATGCTATTCTCTTTAGTCTATGAGGGGCCGTCACCTTACTGTGACGGCTGGATGTAGCAAATAACCTTAATAAATCAAGTGAATATTGGGACGATCAGTGCGGCCTTTTTTTATTCGACACCTTTCGGGGATATTCCCTAGAAGGTGTTTTTTTATACCCTTTTTCAACTGTTTACGAGCTTTATCGACATATTTTATCGGACGAGCCTGCTCACTTCGAGCCAAATTGTCCCGAAGTCCAGCCCCGCGGCCGCTCCCCCCCCTCCATTTCGATTCAACATTCCCCCCAAAAAATCGAAATGGAGGAACAACCTATGGCTAAAATTAATCTTCGGAATTTTTACCCGTTTTGCAATCATGATATTTTTCTCGATATTCCTGATGAAGTAGCAACAATCCTGTTTGAAGCTGAACGGCAGGAAGAAGCGTATCGGCGGCGCATGTACCGTCACAAGGCGCACTATTCTCTTGACCGGGGTGACGGAATTGAGCATGATACTTGCTTCGTTGCCCTATCGCCGTCCGAGGTCTATGAGCGCCAAATGACAACCCAACAGTTATATGCGGCTATCACCGCCTTACCAGACAAGCAAGGCAAACGAATTTACGCGCATTACGTGCTTGGCATTAGCAAATCCGAGATTGCGCGAGCTGAGGGAGTTTCAGAAAAAAACATTCGCAAATCCATCAGTCAGGGGCTTCGGAACATGGAAACATATTTGAAAAATTTTTCTGAATGAGGGTCGGTTCTGTCCTGAAAATGTCACGGTTATTGGAAGGATGTTTTCTTCCGCTAGTGATCTTTGATAACTGAATACGGATAACCCGGATACGTTTCATGTGTGAGGGAGCCGAGCCGCAGAGTGCGCCATAACTTTTCAGCGAATTTAATCGTTTGAGAACGAGCGACAAACACCATCTTCGGTAAGCAGACTGTGGTAGTCTGCCGGGCGATGATCCCACACAAAGGATATGATACTTACGGTTTGAACGCTTCACAGCATTGACCGTCGCGCCATCAGCATGGGGCGGGGTGAAATTCCCATGAGGGCGGTTGCCGCCGCCCGTCCGGATTATCTTTTATTAAACTACAGGAGGAAGCGCCGGGTTTTTCTGTCTAACGACAGCCCAATACTTCCCGGCGCGGTGCTTCGCTTACTTTGGCATGAGGGGAATCGAAATGGAAAAAGATACGCTTTCTGCTGAAATGCTTTCTGAACAATGGAGTAACAACGCTTGCCGCGGCTATGTCATTTGGGCAATGGAAAACAGTGGTTTCGGTACTGACGATATTCAGCGTGTAGTTTCAGAGCTTCGCTATGTTTTTGATTTCAAGTCCATTGACGAAGCTGACGAACATTACCGAGACAGTCCCTATTGACTTCGGGTCAACTTGTCCCGAAGTATATGGACAGATGAACAGCCGTCACTTTTATTGTAAAGTGGTGGCTGTTTTTGTTTCTCACGGGACAAACGGGGAAACGCATATATTGAATCATGCTAATCAAGGAGGGCATGATGAATGATTACTTCCGAACTCATTGATCGGTTTATGAATGTAAATATGGAAACCGTAGATACCGGGAAATTGGCTGATATATGTACACTTGAATTTGATAATTCTCTCCCGATAGAACAGCGGCCAGCTTATGTTTTGGAAAAACTGAAAAATCCGTTGTGTTTCCGTTGTGGTGAGGTGGGTGTAAAGCTTGAATTTGACGATGCCGCCCCTCCCATTCAAGAGGTACTCACGAACTTTATGATACGCAAGAAAAGTGGCCTATAATGCGGCTTTGTGCCCTCGACAACATGGTTCGCATTACGCCCAAATGGTATAATATAGGTGTAATGTGATAGGAAGGAGGACACATGGCCAGAGTAGCCAATAGGCAGAACATTGTAAAAGCAGTTTCAAAAAAGAAGATATGGTATGTAGGACTTTATATTCGTTTATCGCGCGAGGACAAACGTGGAAAAAATGAATCGGAAAGTGTTATCAACCAAAGGCTTATTTTGACGGACTTCTTTGACCAACAGGATGATGGCGATGAATATGTTATTGTTGACGAATATATTGATGACGGCGTGAGCGGCACAACGGATGAAGAACGTCCCGACTTCCAAAGGATTTTAACAGATATACGAAAGAAAAAAATTAATTGTGTTGCCGTTAAGAACCTCGCCCGAAGTTTTCGTAACAGTGGCGATCAGAGCTATTATCTTGGCGATTGGTTTCCGCGAAACAATGTGCGGTTTATTTCTCTTTACCAACATCCTGTTGATACGTACAAAGACCCGCAGAATGCGCACAACATCGCCGTTCCGGTTCAAGGTGTTCTGAATGAGGAACATGCCAGGGGGACTTCGGAAAGTGTCAGGAGAACCTTTGACAAGAAGCGTGAAAAAGGCCTGCATATTGGCTCGTTTGCCGCTTATGGCTATCTGAAAGACCCGGAGGACAAAAACGCACTCGTACTTGATGAGGAAGCTGCCGAAAACGTTAAAAGCATTTATGCTTGGTTTTTGGAGGGCATGAGCAAAAATGCGATTGTTCGCAAGTTGAACGAAAGTGGCATATTATGCCCATCAGCGTATAAGAAAAGCAAGGGCATGAAATACAAAAATCCCAATAGCGAGGGCGGCAACCCTTTATGGTGTGCCATGACGGTCACCAACATGTTGAAAAATCGAATTTATGTTGGGGATATGGTGCAAGGTCGTTATCGAATCAAGAGTTATAAAATCCATGTACAGGAAACCGTTCCTGAGGATGAATGGTTCATTGTCGAAAATACACATGAGCCAATCATCAGCCGTGAAGATTTTGTCAAAGTGCAGGAGCTTTTGAAAAAAGATACCCGTACCGCGCCGAAACAAAAAACGTTGTATTTGTTCAGTGGCTTCCTACGCTGTGCTGATTGCGGCAAGGCCATGACACGAAGCACAGTTAAAGGGAATGTGTACTACTATTGCCGCACTTATAAAGACCAGTCCAAAGCGGCTTGTACGAAGCATACGATGAAGCACAACCATTTGGAACAAGCGGTATTGTATGCTGTCAAGCAACAGGTTTACATTGCGGTATCTCTTTCAGAAATGATTTCACGGATTAATAAGGCTCCGCTCCAGAAAAGCCAGTCTATCCGTCTGAATGAACAAATCGCTTCCAAAGAAAAGGAACTGTCCAAGATTTCACGCTATAAGCAGAGCATTTATCAGGACTGGAAAGACGGCGAAATTTCTCATAAAGATTATCGCCAGATGAAAGAGGACTATGAGCGGCAAATCGAAGCCATTAACGAGGTTATAAGCAATCTGCAAGAGGAAAAGGCGGAGCTTGAAAATGGAGTCGATGTAGAAAACCCGTTTTTAGCAACTTTTCGGAAGTATGAAAACATCAACAAACTGACAAGGGATATTCTGATTGAGCTTGTTGACACCATCAAGGTATACGAAAATGGCAACATCAGCGTGAAGCTGAAATTTGCCAATGAGTACCGCAGAGTTGCGGAATACATTGAAGTCAACACCTCTGAAGACGCGGTTTAGAGAACCGCATTTTTAACGGCAGTTTGTTTTCCTAATATAAATGTTCCGGTTGCCGGGAAAGATAAAAGAGTGGAACAATTCCCGATCCGCTTTGTTTCGGGCGATAATAAAGCGCCAGGGCTGTTCATTGTTGGCGGACGGTGCCCAGCGTGCCGCTTCGAATACACTGAACAGGATATCTTCAGGCACCTCTGTTTCCTTGTAAGACCGCGGTGACCAGCGGTTTAAGATAAGGGGCTCAACCTCGTATGTAGGGTGGCGTTGTGCAGCTGCTTCAGCCGTCACCAGTTTCTCCATTCCTGTAAAACCTCCTATGTATCTGTTGTATCAGTTTACCTCTTTTCATGTGCCATCGGATGATGACTCACTTACTTTATTATAGTTAGTTTTTTGTTTGGTGTACAGGTGATAGGAACAACTTTATCAGTTCTTTAGAATGATCCCATACGATAGGTTTGTCAAAAGGATGAGAAGAGGAGATGTGACAAACCATGGTTTTGGGAAAAGATGAACGGATCCACGTGCTTGATGCGATTCGGGGGATCGCGCTTCTGGGGATATTGCTGGTAAATATTATTTTTTTCAGCACTTCCCTGCAAGCCATTCAATATCAGATTGAATTGTGGCCAGGTTTTTGGGCCAAAGCGGTGGAAGCGTTCCGGTTTTTATTTGTGGAAAACAAGTTTATCTCGATGTTTTCCTTTCTGTTCGGCTATGGCATGATTTTGTTCAAGCAGAAGGCAGAGCAAAAGGGCAAAAGGTTTGTGTGTGCGTACGTGCGAAGATTGCTCGCCTTGTTTGGGTTTGGGCTGATTCACGGCTTGTTTATCTGGTATGGGGATATCCTGCTGCATTACGCGCTGCTGGGCTTTGTGCTGCTCTTGTTCCATAAAGCGAAGGCAAAGACACTGCTGATCTGGGGAATTGCCTTGATCCTGCTCGTCCCGACACTTCTCGCGGTGAACGGGGCCCCTACCGCACCGGTGTTGAATGAGGAGACAAAAGCGATGATGATGCAGCTGATTGAGCGGGACAATGCCGTTTATGGAAGCGGTACATACGACGCGATTCACGCATTGCGCTTCTATGATTGGAATGGCAGTCTGATAAACCAGATTCTATTTTATCCAAACATTCTCGGGCTTTTCTTGCTGGGAGCGGCGTTTGCCAAATTCGGCGTGCTTCATGACGCTGCTTCCCACCGCAGACTGTTAAAAAAGATCGCGGCATGGTGCGGGGGATTCGGCTTTTTCTCGCTGCTGCTGGCATACACGCTGCCTGAAGGAACGTCCTTGAAAAGCTTGCTGCAGGTGCTCGGCATTCTGATCGGATCACCTATGCTTGGACTTTGTTATATTGCGTCGCTGGCGCTGCTTTTCCAAAAGCAGGCAGGAAGAAGAATATTGACCCCTTTTGCGTCGGTGGGGCGAATGGCTTTTTCGAACTATATCATGCAATCGGTGATGTGCACGCTGATATTTTACAGCTATGGACTGGGTCTTTTTGGAAAAGTCAGCCCTGTGCTGGGCATAGGGATTGCGCTTTTGGTATACGGAGTGGAGTTGATCTGGAGTCGGTTGTGGTTCGCCAGGTTCTCCATGGGTCCGCTCGAATGGATCTGGCGGCTGTTTACCTACCTGCAAATCCCATCGATCAAAAAATGACGTCAAAGAAGAGAGGGCTCCGGAATTATGCCGGGGCCCTCTCTTTTATCCGGAGGATGAACTGCGCTCCTCCCTCGGTCAGATTGTGTGCTTCAATGCTTCCGCCATGCTTTTCAGCAAGCGTTTTGACGATGTACAAGCCGAGGCCGGAGTGACCTTTGTGCAGGGAGCGGGCAGCATCCCCTTGGTAAAATTTCCGAAACATTTGCTTGAGGTCTTTGTCGGAAAAACCAGAACCGCTGTCTCTTATTTCAAAGCGAAGTGAGTTTAGGTTCACGTTGACATCCCAACGAATCGTCCCGCCTTCCGGAGTAAACCGGATACAGTTGTCCATCAAGTTGTCGATGATTTGCTCCAAGCGGTGAATGTCCAGACACAAATGCGCCTGTTTCAAGGGCGGCTCCAACTGAATATCAGCTGTCAATTCAATTGATTTGCGTTGGCACAGCATCAGACACTCCATCTGTTTCTGTTTGAAAAAGGAGAGCAGATCAACCTTGGAAAAAGTGAGCTGGAAGTCTGGATGATCGATCTTGGAAATCTCGTCCATCTCCTGTAACAGGCGGACAGCGCGAACGGTATTGCTGTGGATTCGCTGCAAATAGTTCGGCACCTGTTCCGGTTTTACCGCACCCTCTATCATATTTTCCACATGCCCTTGCACGATCGCCAGAGGAGTCCGAAGATCGTGGGCGATTGCGCTTACCATTTCCCGTCGCTCTTGCTCCATGCTCCATTGTGACGTCAAGGAGGCATGCAGGGCTCGTCTCATCTCTTCAAATGCCGCTCCCAGTTTGCTCAATTCCCGTGAACCGCTGACGTCCGCCAGTGTAAAGTTGAGATCGTAACGTTGGATCCGCTGGGCTCCTTCAATCATTTGTTGGATTGGCGGGTTTAGCCGGGCCCCAAGCTTCTTGCCGAAAAGGAGGGTAAACAAAACAAAATAGAGAAAAGGAGCCGCCAAATTGGCAAAGAGAAACAAGAAGAGAAAGAGCGGCCGGTCAAGGTTGCTCGTGATCAAACTCAGACTGTATCGGACCAAGAAAAGCCCTTTGAGATTTCCCTCGGCATCTAAGATGGGATAATAAGAAACGTACTTGCCGTTGATCGCGTCGGTTTTATTCAGTTTGGCGGAGATTTCTTCCCGGGAGTGAATATAGCGATCTTTCTGCCAGCCATAGACAAGATTTCCGTTTATGTCGATAACCTGATACTGGATGCCACTAGAAGGAATGTGTTCTTCCAAGGCGGGCTGGGCTGACGGTACCAGCAGCTTTTCGCCTTCCTGCTTGACATAACTTAGAATCTGCGGGATTTGTTTTTCGAAGCGGTTGGCCGGTTTGATGAACTGATCGGTATTCGTTAAAAACATCAGGCTGCATCCCCAGGTTGCAAGCGAACAGAGAATGCTCGCCAACAGGACACAGGCAAAGGCGATGCTAAACAGCGTTCGCAATGATTGCTTGCTGCCCATCTTACTTGGCTCCCATTTTGTAACCGAAGCCCCAGACCGTACTGATGTATTCCGTCATAGGATCAAATTCGGCCAACTTGGCGCGTATTTTTTTAATGTGTTCGGTTACAGTGGCGGAGTTCCCGTCCGCTTCGAAGCCCCATACTTTTTCGTAAATTTGTTCCCGGGAAAAAACCTGATCCGCGTTCATCATCAAAAACTGGACGATCTCCAATTCCCGCACGGTCAAGGAAACCTGGCGCCCCTGATGGTAGAGCTGGTACTGATTCAGATCGAGTAGCAAATCCTTGCAATGAAGCACCACTTTCGGTCTGCGATGATCCACTCTGCGCTCCCGCCGCAGGTGGGCGTTGATCCGTGCCTTAAATTCCTTTACACTGAATGGCTTGACCAGATAGTCGTCACCGCCCACCATCAACCCTTTGATGCGGTCTGTCTCATGGCCGCGGGCGCTCAAAAAAAGGATCGGACAAGCGACCAGCGGGCGAATGCTCTGGCAAACCTCCCAGCCGTCCAATCCGGGCATCATGACATCCAGGATGATCAGATCCGGCTTTTCCTTCAGACGGGAAAAGACCTCCTCGCCGCTTAAGGCGGTGATGACGACGTACCCTTCGCTTACCAAAGCGTCCTCTAAAAAGCTGATCATGTCTGGTTCGTCATCTGCCAACAATATTTTCTCTTTCATAAAGTGTTCGCTCCTACAAGAAAAAATGAAAGGTTGCCATTATCATATCATACAAAATTGTTACGTTTACCCGGAAAGGCCGGTTTTCTGCCTGGTGAACCGTCGTCATTTTGCTATAATCTGTTACAATGAGGACAGGAGATTCTTACGAGGTGGAAAGGCAGGACGGGTTATGGATAAGGAACAAATCAATCAAACCGGCAGAAAAGATGATCAGCGCGGTCGGGATCAGCGGCAGGCGAAGTTTATCATGGGCATTTTTCTCTTGCTTGTCATCGTCTGTGCGCTGTCTATCGGCATATTTATGTATCAAACCATCAACAGATAAAAAATAGATGAGGTGATCTACATGCAGGAGCAAGCGATTCAGGTGCATCAAATCGTACGCGTACCGTACAAATCCGGCCAGTATCTGGCGGAGGTATTGGAAATCATGCCGCCAAAAGCGACAGTCAAAATCCTGGCGGTGCAAAAACATCCGGACCAGGGCGATCTGCATCATCCCATGCAGGGGGATGTCTTGATGTTCCACCAGCGCAGAGCGCTTTCCTTCCAAGAGAAGATCATGGTTCCGCTTGGCACGATTCAGCCTTACCAGGGAGAGGTGCCGGAATATCGCGGGTCGCTGCTTTTGGCTGTGGAGCAGGAGCTTGCCCGGCTTCGCGAGATGGGCGGCAGTTGGGCGGAGCGCTCGGTGAAAGAGTTGGAGATCCTGCAGCAGGAGTACGCCGCACAGCGGTGATGCTCGTTCCTTAATTGGCGGAAATTTCGATCAGCAAAGAGGAAATGGTTTCAGCAAGCGCGAATAAGTGCATGGATCCATCTTTGTAAACACGGCATAGGATGAGCGATTTGACAGAGAGGAGAATGTGCTATGGCTATGGCCGAGACGGCAAAAGGCCCCTCGCCAAAACAGGAAATCACGTCGGGTTACTGTTTTTTTAAGGGTGAAATCATGCCGTTGGCGGACGCAAATGTGAACATTGCCACACATGCATTGAATTACGGAACGGGCTGCTTCGAGGGAATACGCGCTTACTGGAACGCCGAGCAGGGACAGCTCTACCTGTTAAAAGCGCTGGAACACTATCAGCGGCTGCTGCTTTCCTGCCGGATCTTAAAAATCCAGCTCCCGTACACGGCGGAGGAACTGGTGGACTGGACAGCGAAGGTATTGGCAAAAAACGAGTATCGCGAAGACGTCTACATACGCCCGCTCGCCTTTAAAGGATCACAGGTGATCAAAGTGACCCTTGCGGGGCTGCGGGACGAATTGGCCATCTTTACCGTCCCGATGGGCGATTACGTCAGCACGTCCGGCTTGTCCGCGGTCGTCTCCAACTGGCAGCGCATCTCCGACAACATGATTCCTTCGCGGGCGAAAGTAAGCGGAGCGTACATCAACCCCGCTTTGGCTACGGACGCTGCTGTCGCCGACGGATATGACGAGGCGATCATGCTCTCCCATGACGGCCAAGTCTCCGAGGCCAGCGCGGCCAATCTTTTCATCGTCCGCAACGGCGTATTGGTCACGACACCGATTACCTCCGACATTTTGGAAGGGATCACCCGCAGGGAGATTGTCCAATTGGCGGAGCACTTGCAGATCCCTGTAGAGATTCGCCCGATTGACCGGACGGAGCTGTACATCGCCGATGAGGTGTTTCTGGCGGGAACGGGAGCGCAGATTGCCTCCATTACTTCGATCGACCGCCGCCCCGTGGGAGATGGCACGCTGGGGCCGGTTACCGGGAAATTACAGGAGGTATACTACCGGGCTGTCCGCGGAATGGATGACCGGTATCTCGACTGGGTGACACCGGTATACAAGTAAAAACCACTTGAGGAGGAAGTTCACATGGATTTAGGACTGACGGGAAAACGTGCATTGGTTACGGCCGCATCCCAAGGATTGGGACGGGCGATCGCAACGGAGCTGGCCCGCGAAGGCTGCAAGGTGGTCATCTCCAGCCGCCGCGAGGATACATTGCAGGAAGTGGCGGAAGAGATTTGCCAGATCACAGGGGCTGCTCCCGGTTCGGTCACCGGGATCGCTGCTGATGTGACGAAGGCGGAAGACATCCGGCAGCTTGTGCAGCGAGCAAACGATATTCTCGGCGGCATTGATATATTGGTTACAAACGCCGGCGGACCGCCTGCCGGAACCTTTGACAAGCTGACGGATGAGATGTGGCAGGATGCGTTCCAACTCAACATGATGAGCGTGGTCCGGCTGATCCGCGAAACGCTGCCGATCATGCGCAGCCAGGGCGGAGGAAGAATCCTTAACGTTTCCTCGTCGTCCGTCAAGCAGCCGATCGCCAACCTGATGCTGTCCAATGCGATCCGAACCGGCACGATGGCGATGCTGAAGACACTCGCTGCCGAGGTAGCGCCGGAAAACATTCAGGTGCACAATCTGGCACCCGGCCGGATCTTCACGGAACGGGTCAAAACGCTTGATCAAATCTCGGCGGAGCGGCAAGGGATCGACGTGGAAAGCGTCAAGACCCAGGAACAGGCGCGGATTCCGATGGGGCGTTACGGCCAGCCCGAGGAATTCGGCAGAGTCGCCGCGTTCTTGCTCTCTTCGGCCAACTCGTACATGACTGGCCAGACGGTATTTGTTGACGGAGGATCAGTCCGTTCTCTGTAAAAATACAGGAAATAGTCTAACGAAGCCTGAGATTCTCTCAGGCTTCGTTGGCGTTTTCTAAAGAGGGTGTAGCGAATGGAAAGACGGGAGGTGCAAAATGATGTACCAAACGGGTTACGTGATAGGAGAAGGCCTATAAATAAAAGGAGGGGAATCCCCCTCCTTTATCTTTTCAGCTTTGCAGCCGCTTCCTTGGACAGCTCCTCGTAGGAGAGCTGGGCAATCTCGTATTTCATTTGCGGAATCAAGGTAGCGGTCATGCTCAATTCGTCGACGCCGACTCCGATCAGCTCCTTCGCAAAGACGGGGTCGCCGGCCATTTCGCCGCAGACGCCGACCCATTTGCCTTCCCTGTGAGCATTTTCCACGACCAGTTGAATCAGGCGCAGGATGGCCGTGTGACCCGGATCGTAGAGATAGCCAACCTTTTCATTCATCCGGTCAGCGGCAAACGTGTACTGGATCAGATCGTTGGATCCGATGCTGAAAAAGTCGACATGCTTCGCCAATATATCTGAGATGAGGGCCGCGGACGGAATTTCAATCATAATCCCGACCTCAATGGCCTCGTCAAACGGGATGTTCTGGCCGCGCAGCTCGGCTTTTGCCTCATCCAGGACAGCCATTGCTTCCAGCAGTTCGGCTTCTGTTGCGATCATGGGGAACATAATCCGCAATTTTCCGTAGCTGCTCGCCCGCAGGATCGCCCGAAGCTGGATCTTAAACAAGTCCTTTTCCGCAAGGCAGAGGCGGATCGCCCGGAAGCCTAAAAACGGATTCAACTCATGTCCGATCGGCAGGTAATCAACCTGCTTGTCCCCGCCGATGTCCAGCGTGCGGATGATCACCGGACGGCCGTCCATCTCCTTGGCTACTTGCGCATAGGCGGTGTACTGCTCTTCTTCAGAAGGCATCGTGCTGCGTTCCAGGAACAAAAATTCGGAGCGGAACAGACCAATTCCTTCGCCGCCGTTATCCAGAACCGCTTTGACGTTTTCCGGCTTGCCGATATTGGCCGCGACCTCAATCCGCTTTCCGTCCTTTGTTTCAGCTAGTCGGGAAGCCGATTCACGCAAAAATTCCATTCGTTCCAGGTAGGCCTTCTGCTTGTTTTGGTACTCCTCAGCCAAATCTGACGAGGGATTCAGGGTGACTTCGCCAGTGAAGCCGTCCAAGGCGATCGTGGAATCCTGGTCAAGCTGCTGCATCAAATTGGCGCAGCCGACCACAGCCGGGATTTGCAGGTTGCGGGCCAGGATCGCGGAGTGGCTGGTCGGACCGCCAATCTCTGTGATGATCCCTTTGATGAGCTGCTTGTCCAGGCGAGCCGTCTGTGACGGGGTCAGGTCGTTTGCCACCAAAATGACCGGCTTGGTCACATCATCCAATCCGGAAGAGTGGATTCCCAGCAGGTGTTTCAACACGCGGTTGCCGATGTCTTTCAAATCCGCTGCCCGTTCCCGCATGTAATCGTCGTCCAAAGCGGCAAAGATCGCCGCATGCCCCATGAAGACGTGATTCGTCGCCCAAACGGCGTTTTTGTTGTCTGTCTTGATCTCGTTTTCGATCTCATCGCTCAGCGTCGGATCTTCCAAAATCATGATATGAGAGGCAAAGATTGCGCTTTCATGTTCGCCAACGCGTTCGGCCACATCTTCTTTCGTTTTTTCCAGATCAGATTTCGTATGTGCAAAAGCTTGCTTTACTTTTTCCCATTCTGCATCAGCCAACTCCGGCTTGATTTTATCCTCTTGAATAACCATTTCGGCTTCCTCTAACAAAAACACGTCACCGACCGCATATCCTGGTGAAGCTGCGATTCCTTTTACCATCTGTCGATCACCTCGTCATAGTAGGATGCATACCCAAAAGAAAAAGCCAGGGATGTCCCCGACCAACATCTGTCCTTCTCTATGATAGTATAGGGGTGAATTTTTCGTCAATGGAAATGTATTTTTTGTGTAAAGTTCTACACAAAAAAATCCGATTTGGCACACGTGTATTTTTTGTGGAAGTAGAACAAGTGAGAAAATAGGTATTCAGGTTCCCTCCAAATCTGTTCTTGCCCGAGGATGTTCTGGTATAATATAGAAAATAGATGTAGTGACGCAAGAGCATATGCCTTGGTGAACTGTAACGCGATCAAATTCAGGGGAGGAGAGCGGAATGAATGAATCCAGGTTTGATACAGAACTGTACTGTATAGACTGTTTAGGCCAGTCGCAGCATACGGTTATTTACGTCAATAACGTCCTCTATAAAGTGACTTGCAACGGCTGCGGCAAGGAAAACATCATCAATCCCGATCTTCCTGCGGAAATATACAGCCGCTACTTTGACCGGATCCTGTCAAAGCCGCAGCGCATTACGAAGGAATTCAGGGAAGATCTAAGCCATTTCTTGTCCTCTCTGCCGTTTCGCATCCTGAGCAAGCCGTACCGGACGTACAACGAATTTAAGGGAATTTTTCGCTACGTCAACCAGCATTCGCGAAACAAGGGGAAATAGTTTGTTGCATGGCGATCGGGCGAGGCATTAACAGTCCAGCGCCCTGTTTTGCACATCTGCCATGAGTGCGTTCTGCATGCATGGCTTTTTTTGTTGGGGGGTGTCAACCGTCGAGATGAACTATAGACATTTTATCGCTTTGTTTCTCATCGTATTGATGGTTCCAGGTTGTATAGCAGATACCTTGGAAATAGGAGAAGCTGAAAAGTTTATCCAGGAAATTAACAAACTACAGGAACAAAATGAGGAGCTAATAAGCCGGTTGGAGAAATACGAAGAAGAAGTGGAGAAAAACCGTAAAACGTACGAGCTGCGAAATTTGATCGATATGCAAGCAAGAGAGATTTTTCAAGCCATGATCAAAGGAGATACGGAACAAATCATGCAGCATATTTCCCGCGATGCAGCTATAGAAGACAATCAATTTGTGTATAAAGTGGGTTCTGAGATGATTACAATTCCGTTTATGAAGGAAGGAAGAACCTTTCGCCAGAGATCTTACCAGCTAGATGATGAAGGCCAATTCATCACGGAGTACGAGGTCTGGAGAGACGATCAAGAGGGCTATGGCGGGATCTTGCAGCTCACTTTTACGTTGGAAAATAACGACTGGAAATTAAAAAGTATTCAAACAGATATGTAAACACGAAGGGAAAACGAGCTGCAATAAACGATGCAGGAGTTCATTTTATGAAAAAAATAACGTTAAGAATAGCGTGTCTTATGCTGATTTGGTTTGTGGTGCATGTGATTGCCATATCGATTGATGGCTTAACTGATGAAAAGCAACAGGTTGATGCAGGTGTTGTTTTGGGCAATAAGGTTGAAACAGATGGAAGACCGTCGGAACGGTTACGATATCGCTTAGAGAAAGCCGTTGAGCTTTATCAGGACGGCTATTTCCCTTACATTATCGTAAGCGGCGGGGTGGGGGCGGAAGGTTTTGATGAAGCCAAAGTCATGAAGCAGTATTTGGTCCAAAAAGGAATACCCAGTGACAAGATCCTGACCGACAGCATGGGAGTAAATTCAATGATGACGGCACAGAACACCAGAAAGATTGCAGATGATATGGGGTTGGAATCTGTTATGGTGATCACACAGTTTTATCATATCAGCAGGACAAAATTAGCCTTTTCCAAGTTGGGATTCGCAGAGGTTTACTCGGCTCATGCCAATTACTTTGAGGTGCGAGATGTCTATTCGCTGTTCAGGGAGTTTTTTGCTTATTACAAGTATCTGATTTTTGAATGATTCACAATTGGATAACGGGTTTCATCCACCCATTTTCTTCCAACAAGCCCGGGTAATCCCGGATGCATAAATCAAATTATTGAGAAAATGCGATTCGGCTTCGACAAAGCTCCACTTCATGGATGGGTACGTAATTTTATAGAACGTAATACATATTATTTCAAAAGCGAAACAAATACGATTTTCATTACGTCTCCTTATAAGGATCTACTAAAAAATGAAAATAAAGGTGGTTTTTATGAAAAGGATAATAAGGGGACTTTTTTTGTTTTTGGCTATCTCAGTTTTACTTGTTGGTTGTGAGAGTGCCAAGGATAGTCAAACCGAAGTAACAAACACGAATACCACAGAAAGCTCTTCGGTCAATCTTACTGATAAAGAAGGTAAAGATATTCTCAACGAGCTTATTCCGAAGGCAGTAGATGTGTATGGAATGTTTAACCCGCCTGGATACTTCAAAATCGATGCGACGAAAACGATTCCGGGTGAAGCTGGGTACGCCCTTGTCACTGAGGAAAATTTCAAATCAGTAGCGGATTTGAAGAAAGCGGTGGAGGAAGTATTTACTGAAGATTTTGCGCAAAACAGATTTTATTCTCATTACCTGGTGCTGGATGAAGGAACCCCCCCTCTTTATAAGGATTATGAAGGGAAGCTTTATGTAGACACGGATCGTGGCGGACACGGTTGGGCAACAAAATTCCTAATTGATACCGCCAAGCTAAAAGGTCAAAAAGAGAATGTGGCAGAAATTGAGTTAGATATAACAGTACTTGATGAACCATCTGATCCATTGACCATCAAAATTGAAAATGTAAATGGTAAGTGGCTGCTGGCATCAGGACTTGATTAATGAGCAGAAAGCCGAGGACAGAATATCAATGTCCTCGGCTCATTTATTTAGCAAATTGTACCACGATCACGTAAGGCAGTCCCTTCCTTCCTAAAACAAGCACTTCAAGTCCTCAAACTCAATGAGGAGGTCCCGATCGATCTGCAAATACTTCTGCAAAGCGGTAGGAAACAGTAGGACCGTCGAATTCCATTTGTCCTAACGGCGTCGCCCCGGGAATAGACATGGTGGTGAGTGCACTCAACCAACCATGTAGAGGGGGAACGCTTATGCCGGAAGTGCTGTTTCGCGTGGATTTGAACAAGCCAATGGAGGAGCAGGATGCTCCCGGGCACAATCGGTGGCATCCGGATATTCCCGCCACGGTCTCTGTCAATCCCGGTGCGGTGTTTCGGATCGAATGCAAAGACTGGACGGATGGCCAAATCCAAAATAACGACGATCCCTCGGATGTGCGCGACGTGAATCTCAATCGCGTCCACGTGCTGAGCGGACCGGTTTGGGTGAACGGCGCCCAGCCGGGGGACGTGCTCGTCGTCGATATATTGGATATCGGTGCGATTCAGGGGGCGGAGTGGGGCTTTAACGGCATTTTTGACCGGAATAACGGCGGCGGGTTTTTGACGGAACACTTTCCGGAGGCGGCCAAGTCGATCTGGGATTTTCACGGGATCTACACTACCTCCCGCCATGTTCCCGGGGTAAAATTCGCCGGCATTCTTCACCCGGCTTGATCGGGGTGGCTCCGTCCCACGAGCTGCTGGACAGGTGGAACAGCAGGGAAAAAGCGCTCGTCGCCCAAAACCCGAACCGCGTTCCCCCGCTCGCCAACCTGCCTAATCCGCACAGCGCCGTATTGGGCTCGCTTAAAGGGGCCGAGTTTGAGCGCGTGGCGAGGGAAGGGGCCAGGACGGTTCCTCCCCGCGAAAACGGCGGGAATTGCGACATCAAGAACCTGTCCAAAGGAACGAGGATTTACTTCCCGGTCTTCGTGGAGGGGGCGAAGCTGTCGCTGGGCGATCTGCACTTCTCACAGGGTGACGGCGAGATTACGTTCTGCGGCGGCATCGAGATGGCGGGTTGGGTAGATCTGCACGTCGATATCATCAAAGGCGGAATGGCCAAGTACAACATCATCCACAATCCGATTTTCAAACCGGGACCGGTCGACCCGCATTACTCCGAGTTCCTCGTCTTCGAGGGAATCTCCGTCGATGAGCATTCCGGAAGCCAGCACTACCTCGACGCCCATATCGCCTACCGGCGGGCTTGTCTGAACGCCATCGAGTATTTGAAGACAAAAGGCTTTACCGGTGAACAGGCGTATATGCTGCTCGGTACCGCACCGGTAGAGGGGAGAATCGGCGGCATCGTCGACATCCCGAACGCCTGCTGCACCATTTCGATCCCGACGGCGATTTTTGAGCAGGATATTTTGCCGAGGTAACAGACGACTTCGTCATTAGAGATGGGACTGCAGAAGGGGGAAACGGAAAAAATGGAGCGAACGCAGGCCTTGGGAAGCCACCCCAGTCCGAACGGAAAAAAACGGCACACGCTTGTCGACCAAATTCTACGTTGAAATACTTTCAGTTATTTTTGGTCGACGTGTCGTTTTTTGGAATGTCGACGGCCAGTACAGCTTCCCTGTTGGCGTGCCATGAACGGAGTGAGCCCATTTTTTCTGTTTCAGCTGCGGCTTCTGTAGTCTCAACCTGGTTTTGATCAGAGGAAAGGAATGTTGACGATGCCAAAGTACCAGTTTTGTTGTGCGAAGTGCGGCGATTTTGACCTATGGCTGGGCATGGCCGAGGCTGCGGCGACAACCATTTGTCCGGTTTGTGACGGGGAAGCTGCGAGGGTATACACCCCACCTGGCCTGATGATGACGCCCTACTCGCTTCGCCGCCGGATTGAGGGGAGCGCCGAGCCCAAGGTAGTAAAGCGGGAACAGCACCATCACGGACATCACCATCAGCACGCGCCAAGCAGACCCTGGCAGGCCGGCCATTAGCTCTTTGCGGCATGGTGGGCCGATTTCCACATTTTCTGCCAGTCCCTGAAGCTGGTCAAAATGACTCCGCCAATGACCAACACCGTTCCAGCTATGCCGAGCGGGTAAATCGGTTCATCGAGGAAAACAGCCCCTACCGCTAAAGCGATCACCGGAGAAACGTACAGCCACGTCGAGGGAAACAAGGGATTCGTCCGTTTGACGAGCCAGTAGTAAATGCCAGAAGCGATGATCGACCCAAATACGATCAGGTAAAACAGTGCTCCCACGGCTGTATAAGGCTGGGAAAATGTGAAGTGAATCGGTTCAAACATCAGGGAGAGCACCAGCAGTCCGATGCTCCCAAAGAACATCTGAAACCCGTTGACCGCCAGCGGAGTCAGACCGCCCGACAGCAGCCGTTTGGAAAAAATCGCGCCCCAGGCAAAAACGGCTTCGGAAAGGAGGATTCCCGCCGAACCCAGCAGCCAAAGGGTTGAGACGCCTATTTCCAAGTGGGGAAAGACAACGAGCCCGATCCCTGCAAATCCGATCAAGAGCCCCATCCACTGCCACAAAGGCATCTTTTTACGGTCGAAGCACAGGCTGAGCACACTGACGATGATCGGTCCGGAAGCAGACAGCAAGGCGGCAAGTCCCGAGGAGATGTACTGTTCGGCCCAGTAGAGTGCGGCAAAGGGAATCAGGGTCATGCATACGCCCAGGTAGATCAGATCCAACATGTTCCTGCGGGTAAACCGGAGAGATGATTTCTTCAGGTACAGGAACGCGATGATCAGGACTCCTGCTGTACCGAAACGGATGGCAGCAAACAGAAAGGGAGAAAATCCGGCATCAATGCCTGCTTTGATGGCATAAAAGGTTGTTCCGTAAATCAAACACATAAGCAGATAGCTATAAATCATTTTATCCATATCCCCTTTTCCAACCCGGAGTGTTATAATCTTTAGAAAAAACATACAGCAGTGATATACATAACAGTCAACAGTGATACATAACACTTCCGGAAGAGGGGAGAACGCATGCAGATCAACCTTACGCGCCAGTCCGGAGTCCCCCTGGTCAGGCAAATCTATCAGGAAATCTCCGAGCGCATTCGTTTCGGATCGTTAGAGGAAGGGACTCCTTTGCCCTCCATTCGCAGCTTGTCCAGACAGTGTGATGTCAGCTTTATGACTGTCGTTGAGGCGTATCGGCTGCTGGAAGAAGCAGGGCTGATCGAACGGATCCAAGGCAGAGGTACATTTGTTGGAAAGGCGAAGAACGAGGTTGGGGACACTGGGCAACCCAATAAGGTTTCCTGTTATGAGTGGCAGCATGCTGTTGCGGATTACCTGCCGCGGGCTCAGGTTTGGCAGAGTATGCAGGCAGAGCCTGAAAACGGTTTTTCTTTTTCGATTACCTCGCTTCATCCCGAACTGGTTCCGCTGGCAGAGTTGACATCAGCCGTCCAGAATGCGCTCCGTGATGATCCAACAGTCTTGTTCAAGTACGGACCAGTGCAGGGGGATGGTTTGTTTCGCAAGGCATATGCCGAATACGCCAAGAACTTCCGCCTCAACTTACACCCGGAAGAACTGATCGTCACCAACGGGGCCCAGCAGGGGATTGACCAGGTGGCCCGCAGCTTTATCGGGCCTGGTGACGTCGTTGTGACAGAAGTGCCTACCTATAGCGCTGCCATCGACGTGTTTCGAGCGAGAGGAGCGACCGTTCTGTCTGTTCCGGTCGATGAGGAGGGGATGCGGGTCGACCTGTTGGCTTCCCTTTGCGACCAGTATCCGCCAAAATTGATCTACACGATGCCCACGTACCAGAATCCGACCGGAGCCCTCATGAGCCAGCGTCGGCGTACCCAGCTGCTCGATCTTGCGCAGAGCTATCGCAGCATCATTTTGGAGGACGATCTCTGGAGTGAAATCTACTTTGGCAAAGCCCCGCCACCGCCGATAAAAAGCATGGATGAGCACGGGCATGTCATCTATTTGAAAAGCTTTAGCAAAATACTGGCCCCTGGATGCCGAGTGGCTGTTCTTGCCGCCAACGGCAGATTCCTCAACCGTTTGATGGTTGCGAAGGCAGCGGCAGACTGGGGGAGTCCGCTTCTGACACAGCGGGCGATCCTCTCCTTTATGCAGTCTTTCTCTATGGAAAAACACGTGAAGCAGTTGCGGCAACGTCTGCTCGGCAGGAGAGATCTCGCCCTGTCCGTCTTAGAGCAGCACGCTCCGGCAGGAGTGCGCTGGACCGTGCCGCAAGGTGGATGCAATATCTGGATCACACTTCCTCCCTGGCTGCGTGCCGAAGAACTGGTCGTTCCGGCGTCTCGCGAAAAGATCAACTTTCTCCCCGGGTGGGTCTGTTACCCGGGTGAACCGGAGTTTCACCATCTGAGAATCTGTTTTTCCAGCATGAGTGAGGATGAGCTGAGACAGGGGATGCTCGGATTATGCAGGATCTTTCAGGAATCGATCGAGGCGCCATTGGAGAAACCTCCAGTCGTCTGACCCTCAGCCATCAAATAAAAAGAGATTGACAACAGGTGGAAACTATTACTATCATGAATATAATTTCTATCGAAAAAATGCATATGGAACGTTCAAGGTGTTGACCGATTCTTCTGCTTGAATCGGCAACTTAATAGGGAAGTCCGGTGAAAGTCCGGCACGGTCCCGCCACTGTAACAGGGAGCATAACGCTTACACAACCCACTGTTCTTGAAGAATGGGAAGGGCGCGTTTATGCGATGAACTGGAGTCAGGAGACCTGCCTTGAAATCGACATCGTCAAACTCACGAGGATGAGGGAGGTGTACATAGTTTGAACAGCCGTCTAGGGTTAGCCGGGCGACTTGTCAGGTGATGGAGCATCTTCGGAGTATTCTCTGAAGGTGCTTTTTTGATTGGGGAAAAACAGAGTCTCAAGAGGGAGTATATTCATGAAACGGAAATTATTCGTTCCAATGGGAATTGTCGCGCTGGTGCTGTATTTGTCATTTAACACGCCGCAGACTGCACATGCCATGCATATCATGGAGGGTTTTTTGCCGGTTGGCTGGGCTGTCTTTTGGTGGGTCTTGTTTATTCCGTTTTTTCTCTTGGGCCTGCGGGAGATTCAGCGTACGACGAAGGCGAATCCCGAAACAAAGCTGCTGCTCGGACTGGTCGGGGCGTTTGCATTCGTGCTGTCCGCCTTAAAGCTGCCATCTGTGACCGGGAGCAGCTCGCATCCGACCGGAACCGGCCTGGGGGCTGTGTTGTTTGGCCCGCTGACGATGGGGGTATTGGGCAGCCTCGTCCTGCTGTTTCAGGCGCTGCTGCTTGCTCACGGCGGATTGACGACGCTCGGGGCCAATGCCATTTCGATGGCGATCGTAGGGCCATTTGTCGCATACGGCGTGTATCGGCTGCTGTCACGCGGCGGCAAGCGGCAAAAACTGGCTGTCTTTGCCGCAGCGGCACTGGCTGACTTGTCGACGTACCTGGTCACGTCGCTGCAGCTTGCACTGGCGTTTCCCGCAGAATCAGGTGGAATTCTCGCTTCCTTTGTAAAGTTTGCCGGGATTTTTGCCCTGACACAGGTGCCGCTCGCCATTAGCGAAGGGCTGCTGACCGTCCTGGTGTGGAATTGGCTGCATACCTACAATCGGACTGAGTTGGAACAACTTCTGGCCGCAAAGCGAGGTGTGTAAAGGATGGGCAAATCGAATCGCTACCTTACCATCGCGATTTTGGTCGCGGTGATCTTGTTGGCAGTCCTCCCGCTGGCATTTATTCACGGGTCGGAGTTTGGCGGGTCAGACGATGCGGCTGAAGAGGCGGTTGGGGAACTTGCACCCGATTACGAGCCGTGGTTTGAGCCGATTTTTGAGCCGCCGGGTTCGGAGACGGAGAGTTTGTTGTTCGCTCTGCAGGCGGCGATCGGCGCAGGTGTAGTCGGTTACGCCTTCGGTTTCTTCCGGGGCCGGTCGGCAAAAAAAGGACAGGCGCATGAAGATTCCGTTTGATTCGTACGCCTATACGAATCGGCTGCGGCAGCTTCCGCCAGATCAGAAGCTGCTGTTCGCCGCCTCCCTGCTGGCGATCGCGCTGTTCGCTCACTGGCAGGTGCATTTGCTTATTTTTGCCTGGTCGAGTCTCTGGATCGTGAGGTATGCGGGGATTCCCTGGCGAACTTATTTGCGGCTGCTGCTGCTCCCAATCGCCTTCATGCTGATGAGCTTGCCGCCGCTTTGCCTGGAAGCTGCCAGCGGCGAAGGTGCTGGCAGCGCAGTGGCAAATGCCGTGGCTGCCATACCGGTGGCAGGCAGTTATGTGTACCTGAGCCCGAGCGGCCTACTGCGGGCGTTTACGGTCCTGACCCGGGCGCTTGCGTCCGTTGCCTGTCTGTATTTTCTCCTCTTTACCGTGCCGCTAGGGCAGCTCTTGCAGGTGCTGAGAAGGCTAGGGATGCCCGTGGTCCTGGTCGAGCTGTTGTCGATTATGTACCGCTTCGTCTTTGTCTTGCTGGAGGTGGCTGGACAGCTTTGGGTGGCACAGCAGGCAAGAGGAGGGCACAGCGGCTTTCGCCAAACGCTAAAAGATGTGGCAAAACTGGCAGTTACCCTGTTTGGCCGGACGTGGCAGCGGTACCGGCAGTTGTTGGTCGGTTTGACGGCCAGAGGGTTTTCGGGCGAGATCCGGGTGGTATCGACTGCCCGTTTTGTGCGATCAAAACGATATCTGTCCGAAGCGGTTCTGGGATGTCTCACACTGATCGCTTTGGAGTGGTTGACGAGGAGGTGAAGCCTTGGATTGGCTGATAGAATTTCATGATATACATTTTACCTACCCGGGTGCCAGTCATCAGGCGCTCGCCGGATTGACCATGCGGATTCCCGCTGGCCGCAAGTGTGCCCTGTTGGGTCACAACGGCAGCGGGAAATCGACGTTTTTTCTGCACGCAAACGGTATCCTCCGCCCTAACCAGGGCCAGATCAACTGGAGGGGGGAGCCGCTGCGTTATGACCGCAGTTCGCTTCTGGCGCTGCGGCAGGCAGTAGGGTTGGTCTTTCAGGATCCGGAACAACAATTGGTGGCGGGCACGGTGGGCGAGGATATTTCTTACGGTTTGTGCAATATCGGCCTGACTGACGAGGAGATCGTGCGGCGAGTCCGGGCGATCTCCCAGCGATTTGATTTGGAGGCGCTGCTCGATCGCCCGATCCACCAGCTCAGTCTCGGACAGAAGCGTCAGGTTACGCTGGCCGGGGTGATGGCGATGCAGCCCCAACTGCTGCTGTTGGATGAACCCACAGCTTGTTTGGACCGGCTGCATACCCGGCAGTTGATGGCTGAACTGGCGGAGATTCATCAGGCGGGGACTGCCATCCTGCTGGCGACGCACGACCTGGACCTGGCTTACGCGTGGGCTGATTGGATCTTTGTCTTGGATGGAGGACGGCTGGTGCTGGAAGGCACTCCGGACCAAGTCTTTTCCCAGCGAGCCGCTCTGGAAGAGCTTCACCTCGGCGTACCGCTGCTGTTCGATTTATGGGAAGCGCTGCCTCCCGAACGGCAGGCGTCGTTTTCTGGGAGAATTCCCCCGCGTACGGCTGCAGAATGGAAGGAGAGGAAGGTGTGGGTATGAAAGGCAAACTGTTGATCATCGGCTTTGGACCCGGCAGCTTTGAACACATAACCAAACGGGCCAAGGAAGCGATCGAAGAGAGCGATGTCGTCATCGGCTACAACACCTATGTGGACCTGATCAGCGGGCTGTTGACCGGACAGCAGATCGTCCGTACGGGAATGACGGAAGAAGTGAGCCGCGCACAGGAGGCGGTCCGCCAGGCGGAAGCCGGCAAAAAGGTGGCGGTCATCTCCAGCGGGGATGCCGGCGTCTACGGCATGGCCGGATTGGTCTACGAAGTGCTGATCGAAAAAGGCTGGACGGAGGCGACAGGGGTGGAAGTGGAAGTGATTCCAGGAATTTCCGCGATCAACTCCTGTGCGTCGCTGCTCGGGGCACCGGTCATGCACGACGCCTGTACGATCAGTCTGAGCGACCATCTGACCCCGTGGGAGATCATCGCCAAGCGGATCGAAGCGGCGGGGGCGGCCGATTTTGTCGTTGCGCTGTACAACCCGCGCAGCGGACGGCGCACCAGACAGATCGTCGAGGCGCAGCGGATCCTGCTGAAATACCGCTCGCCGGACACGCCAGTGGGCATCGTCAAGAGCGCCTACCGCGACCGGGAGCAGGTCGTGATCACCACCCTGGAGCAAATGCTGGATCACGATATCGGCATGCTGACGACCGTCATCATCGGGAATTCGGCGACGTTTTTATACGATGAGAAAATGATTACGCCGCGGGGCTACCAGCGCAAGTACACGCTGACGGCTGATGAGCAGGCGTTGAAACCTCACCAGCGCTTAAAACCGGAGGCAGAGCCTTGGGCGCTGCCCCAGTTTGAAGAGGAGGCACCGCGTGCTGCGAATAACCGGACTGCTGCTGAATTGCGACCTGCGGCTGCGGACTTCCAGACTTCTGCCGGGTTACAAGCTGCGGCTGCGGACATCCAGACTTCTGCCGAGATACGACCTGCCGCTTCGGATACACGGTCTGCCGCCGCCGTGCGTACTGCTGCTGCCAAGCCCAGCTCCTATGAGCTGGCTATGGAAGCCCTGCTGCTCGTTCAGGGAAGCAGAGGGGACGAAGTGAATCATACGCCTTTCGCCTCACCCTTGTTCCAGCAGCAATCGATCTTCGAAGTAGCGGTGAGCCCGGGAGTAGCCAACAAGCGCTTTACACCTGCCCAGATGATGCTGATGGCGGAGTTGGCGGGTGAATCGGGAGAGATCGAGTACACGCCCCACCACCAGATCATCCTGCGTGTCCCAACGACGGAGCCGAAGCAAATCACCGCCAAGCTGCAGGAAGAAGGACTCTTGCTCGCTCCGATCGGCGATGTGGTTCAGCTCAAAGCGTGTGACTTTTGCAACGGGGAAAAAGATGACTCCATCCCGTATGCGGAAGAGCTGTACCAGCGGTTAAACGGGCGCAGTGCGCCGAAAGAACTGCGGATCGGATTTAACGGCTGCGGGATGACTTGTTACGGAGCGGTAAAAGAAGACATCGGCATCGTTTACCGCCGGGGGAAATTCGACTTGTTTCTCGGTGCCAAGACAGTCGGCCGAAACGCCCACAGCGGACAGCCGGTGGCGGAGGGGATCGAGCCGGAGGCGCTGGTGGAGACAGTCGAGCGGATCGTGAACCGCTATATAACCGATGGATTCCCCAACGAGCGGTTTCACAAGTACTTCAAGCGGGTGAAACAGGTCGAAGGCTTTGAACATCGGGAGGTGCCGGTGCTGGTCATCGACAATGCCGTCTGCGGCGATTGACGGGACCCAAATCGAAACGAAGGGGAGAAAAAGATATGGACGCATTGCTGTTTGTCGGACACGGAAGCAGGGACCCGGAGGGGAATCTCGAGGTAAGAAAATTTGTCGAAGCGATGGCCCAGGAGCTGTCAGTGCCGATCGTCGAAACCTGCTTTTTGGAATTTGAACGGCCTGACATCTTTCAAGGCGTCGAGGCCTGTGTAAAACGGGGAGCGACTCGCGTAGTGGTCATCCCGATGATGCTGTTCGCCGCCGGACACGCCAAGATTCACATTCCGGCGGCGATCGATGAGATGAAGGAGCGGTATCCGCAAGTGGAGTTCGTCTATGGACGGCCGATCGGAGTGCACGACAAGGTGTTGGAGATTCTCTCCTCCCGTTTGGCGGAAATCGGCATTCTGCCGGGAGAGGAGCGATCCGAGACGGCTGTACTCATCGTCGGCAGAGGGAGCAGCGATCCTGATGCCAACAGCGATCTGTTTAAAATATCCCGGATGTTGTGGGAACGCTTCCGGGTGTTGGCGATAGAGACAGCCTTTATCGGCGTTACCAGCCCGCTGACAGAAGCAGGCGTGGAACGCTGCTTGAAGCTTGGCGCCCGCCAGGTGGTGATCCTGCCTTACTTCCTGTTCACGGGAGTCTTGATCAAGCGGATGGAAGCCATGCTGGAGGAGTTTCGCGGCCGGCATGCGGATGTCTCCTTTACGATGACCCATTACTTCGGCTTCCATCCCGCGCTTCGCCAGGTCTTTCACGATCGGGTGAGAGAAGCGATGCAGGGAGAAGTGAAGATGAACTGCGATACTTGCCAGTACCGTCTGGACGCCATGGAACATATCGATCACCATCACCACCATGATCACGACCACCATCACCATCACCACCACGGTCATCATCACGACCATCACCACCATGATCACGACCATGAGAACGACCACGATCATGAGCATGATCACGTTCACGTGAAATGAGGAGGCGGATCCATCCATGATTGCCGTTTTAGCGGGAACAAGCGATGCGCGTGAACTGGCGCTGTTGATCCGGCAGGCAGGCTATTCGCTGCTGACGACGGTCGTGACGGAAAGCGCGGCGAAAAGCATGCAGGAAGCGGGCCTCCCTGTGCAGGTGGGGAGACTAACCGCCGATGATTTTGTCGAATTGGTCAAAAGCAAAAACATCCAGGCCATCGTCGATGCCAGCCACCCATTTGCGGAGGAAGCTTCGAAAAACGCGATGAGCGGCGCCCGTGAAGCCGGCGTGCCGTACATCCGTTACGAACGGGAAAGCCTCTCCTACCATGATCATCCGAAGGTGACGCTGGCAGCGGATTACGCCGAGGCGGCGGAACTGGCCGCGCAGAAGCGAGGTGTCATCATGCTGACCACAGGCAGCAAGACCCTCGCGATCTTTGCCAAGCGGCTGCTGGGCCTGCCTGATACCACACTAGTGGCCCGGATGCTGCCGCGCCTGGACAACATGCAAAAATGTGAAGAATTGGGGATTGAACAAAAAAACATCGTCGCTATGCAAGGCCCTTTTTCCAAGGAGCTGAACCGGGCGCTGTACAAGCACTACGGCGTCACGTTGATGATCACCAAGGAGAGCGGCAAAGTCGGTGCGGTCGATGAAAAACTGGAAGCGGCGCTGGAGTTGGGGATTGAAACGATCGTGATCACTCGGCCAAAGATTGAATACGGGGCAAAATTCTCCGACTTTACCGGCGTTTTAGATGAATTAAACCGTTGTCTCAAAGGAGGGACAGACCATGCAGTTTCACACGGAGTTTACACCGTTGACGGTTCAACCGCAGGAAATTGAGGAAAAGAGCTTTGCGATCATCACCGAGGAACTGGGCGAACATTCATTTACACCGGAACAGTTTCCGGTCGTGCAGCGGGTCATTCACGCTTCGGCTGATTTTGACCTCGGTCGCAGCCTGCTCTTTCACCCCGATGCGGTAGAAGCGGGGATCCAGGCGATTCGCAGCGGGAAAATCCTCGTTGCCGACGTACAGATGGTTCAGGTAGGCATCAGCAAGGGGCGGATTGAGAAGTTCGGCGGTGAGGTAAAGGTGTACATCTCTGACCGCGACGTGATGGAAGAGGCCAAGCGGCTCAATACGACACGTGCGATCATTTCGATGCGCAAGGCGGTCAAGGAGGCGGAAGGCGGCATCTTTGCCATCGGCAACGCGCCAACCGCGCTTTTGGAACTGATCCGGCTCGTCAAGGAAGGAGTGGCAAAACCGGGATTGATCATCGGCATGCCGGTTGGCTTCGTCTCCGCCGCCGAATCCAAGGAGGAATTGGCTAAACTCGATGTTCCATTTATTACCAATCAGGGGCGAAAAGGCGGCAGTCCGGTCACCGTGGCAGCGGTAAATGCCTTGTCTCTGATGGCGGAGCGCCGGGGATAAACGATGAAGGAAGCGGCGGAAAAACCGATGCGCTACGGCTACACGACCGGTTCGTGTGCCACAGCGGCAGCTAAAGCGGCACTGCTGTCGCTGATCTTGCAAGAAAAACAGACAGAAGCCACGATCACCCTGCCGATCGGGCAAACGGCCACCTTCCGCATGGAAAGCTGCGAATTTACCGCAGACATGGGGGTAGCCGGCACGATCAAGGACGGCGGAGACGATCCCGATGCCACCCACGGCGCCCTGATCTACTCCGCTGTACACTGGAAGGAGAGTCCCGGGGTTGAGCTGGATGGCGGGATCGGCGTAGGCCGGGTGACCAAACCGGGACTGCCGGTGCCGATCGGCGAAGCGGCGATCAATCCGGTACCGCGCCGGATGATTGTGGAAACCATGGAGGAAGTCCTGGCGGAGTACGAAATCAACCGCGGCGTCCGCGTGGTGGTCTCGGTGCCAGACGGAGAAGAGATTGCCAAAAAGACGTTAAACGGCCGGCTGGGGATCATCGGAGGCATATCCATTTTAGGTACGCGGGGTATCGTCGTTCCCTTTTCGACTTCAGCCTGGAAAGCGAGCATTGTCCACGCCATTAACGTCGCTGTCGCTGGCGGCTGTGACCACCTCGTCCTGTCTACCGGCGGCCGCAGTGAAAAAGTCGGCATGGAACTGTACCCGGATCTGCCGGAGGAAGCCTTCATTGAAATGGGCGATTTCGTCGGATTCACGCTGCTCATGTGCAAGAAGCATCCCGAAGTGAAGAAGGTGTCGCTAATCGGGATGATGGGTAAATTTTCCAAATTGGCACAAGGCGTACTGATGGTTCACTCCAAAAGTGCTCCGGTGGACTTCGGCTTTTTGGCGCGGGTCGCGGAGGATGCAGGCGTGCCAGAAACACTGAAAGAGGAGATCTTGTCTGCTACAACCGCCTCTTATGTAGGCGACCTGATGATGGCGCAGGGGTACCGGCAGTTTTTTGCCAAGCTGTGTCAGTACTGTTGTGATGTCGGCTTGCAACATGTCAAGGGAGGCCTGGAGCTGGAGACGGTGATTACGACGATGAAGGGTGAGTTGCTCGGAAGGGAGTCGCGGTATGGAACAAGTAATTAAAGTAATCGGGATCGGTGATGACGGGGCAGAGAGCCTGCTTCCTGTCTACCGCCAGTGGATTGAGGCGAGTGAGCTGCTGATCGGCGGAGAGCGGCACCTCGGTTTTTTTCCTGACTATCCCGGGGAAAAATGGACCGTTCAGGAAGGACTATCTGCCATTGTGGAGCGGCTTCGAGGAGAAACGCGCCAGACGGTTATCTTGGCCTCCGGCGATCCGTTGTTTTACGGCATCGGCGGGTACCTGGCCAAAAAACTGCCGGTGCAAATCTACCCCCAGGTGAGTTCCATTCAACTTGCGTTTGCCCGAATTGGCGAAAGCTGGCAGGACGCTTATATAACTAGCGTTCACGGTCGCAGCATGAAAGGCCTGGCCCAACGCATCGACGGGAAGGCGAAGGTGGCTCTTTTGACCGATGCCCAGAACGGCCCGCAGGCGATCGCTGCGTACCTGCTTATGTTCGGCATGGACGAATACGAGATGTTTGTCGGCGAAAATCTGGGCGGTCCTGACGAGCGAACGGGCTGGTACCAATTGAATGAATTGGCCGATCTGCCGTTCTCTCCGCTAAACGTTGTGATCCTTCGGCAGAAACATCCAGGGCCCGTCTGGCCAATGGGCATCCCTGATGAAGAGTTTGCCCAGAGAAAACCGGATAAGGGTTTAATTACAAAAAAAGAGATCCGTGTGCTCAGTTTGGCCAATCTTCAGCTTCGTGCCGACAGCACGGTCTGGGATATCGGCACCTGCACCGGCTCGATTGCCATCGAAGCGGCTCGAATCGCCCGCTTGGGCCAGGTGTTTGCCGTGGAAAAAAACGCCGAAGACCTGGAAAACTGCCGGCGGAATATGCACAAGTTCCGCGTTGATCTGTCCCTATTACACGGCAAGGCTCCTGAGGGATTGGATCGGTTTCCCGACCCGGATGCGGTGTTTATCGGCGGAAGCGGCGGAGAGCTTAGGGAACTGCTGCACCTCTGCTGCAGCCGCTTGAAGCCGGAAGGGCGCATCGTCCTCAATGCGGTGACGATCGAGACCCTGTATCTGGCGATCGAAGCGTTTCAGGCGGAAGGGTTTGCCTTTGACGTAACGCTTTCGCAAATCTCGCGGAGCAAACCGATTCTGTCGATGACCCGCTTCGAAGGCTTAAATCCGGTCTACTTGATTACAGCATACAAAAAGGTGGAGAGCGCAAATGAGTAAACGGGGAGTGCTGCACGGGGTAGGGGTAGGGCCGGGCGACCCTGAATTAATCACAGTAAAGGCGTTTCGCATTCTCAAGGAGTCGCCTGTCATCGCCTATCCGAAAAAGCGTTCCGGCAGCAAAAGCTATGCGCTGGCGATCACGGAAACGTACGTCAACACGATGGAAAAAGAGATGGTCGGGCTCGTCTTTCCGATGACGAAGGACAAGGAGACCCTGGAGCGGCAGTGGAACAAAACGGTTGAAACTGTCTGGCAGCACCTGCGCGAGGGCAGAGATGTGGCCTTTGTCACGGAGGGAGATCCGCTCTTGTACAGTACGTTTATTCACATGATGCGGCTGATGCGGGAGCTTCATCCCGAAGTGGAGATCAGATCGATCCCCGGCATCTCGTCTGTCAACGGCGCTGCTGCTCGGCTCGGTTTGCCGCTGGCCGACGGGGACGAACAGACCGCGATCATCCCGGCGACCGAGGATCGAGCGGCGATGCGCAAAGCGCTCGTCGAACATGATTGCGTCATCTTTATCAAGGTGGCCAAGGTGCTCGACATGATGATCGAGCTGCTCAGGGAGCTTGATCTCGTCCATAAAGCGGCTGTCGTGACGAAGGCTACGTCCAGTGAAGAGATGATCTGGCGGGATGTAGAGGAGCTGGAAGGTGCGGAATTGGAGTACCTAACCTTGATGGTGGTGAGAAAATAGTGAAAATGTATATCGTAGGAGCAGGTCCCGGCGATCCCGACTTGATTACTGTGAAAGGCTTGCGCTTGCTTCAGGAGGCGGACGTCGTGTTTTATACCGATTCACTGGTGAGCGAAGAACTGGTGGCGAGAGCAAACCCGGCGGCAGAAGTGATCAAAAGCTCCGGCATGGCGCTGGAGGAGATGGTGGAAGTCATCGCGGACCGCGTTGCCGCCGGAAAAAAATTGGTGCGTCTGCACACGGGCGATCCGTCGATGTACGGAGCGACGATGGAGCAGATCGCACTGTTAAAGCGCAAGGGCATCGATTGTGAGATCGTCCCTGGGGTCAGCTCCGTCTTTGCCGCTGCGGCTGCAGTCGGCGCCGAGCTGACGATACCGGAGCTGACCCAGACCTTGATCCTGACCCGCGCCGAAGGGCGGACGCCGGTGCCGGAGCGGGAACAACTGCGGGATTTGGCCAGCCATCACTGCACCATCGCGCTGTTTTTGAGCGCCACCCTGACCAAGAAAATCACCCGCGAATTGATCGACGCCGGCTGGAGCGAAGAGACGCCGGTAGCAGTCGTTCAGCGCGCCAGTTGGCCTGATCAGAAGATCGTCAGGACGACGGTAGGCAGACTGGACGAAGACCTGGGCAAACACGGTATCCGCTCCCATGCGATGATTCTTGCCGGCTGGGCGCTCGATCCGGACATCCACGAAAAGGATGAATACCGTTCAAAGCTGTACGATAAAGAGTTTACCCATAGCTTCCGCAAGGGAGTGAAGGCATGAGCATTCAACTGGAGGAAGGGATCATCCCGGCGATTGAGCAAAGGGGTAATTACGCGATTATAGCGATCACCAAGCACGGGGTCGAACTGGCGCGCAGACTGCACGAGAAGTTTTCTCATGCTGATCTCTACTATATGGAGAAGTTTGCGCGGGGCGACGAGACAACCCGGCGGATTCAACTGTTTACCGGTTCGGTCCGCCTGCTGTTTCCCGCCCTGTTTCCGAGCTACAAAGGGCTGGTCGTGATTATCTCGCTCGGGGCAGTCGTGCGGATGATCGCGCCGCTGCTGCAGGATAAAAAGACGGACCCGGGCGTCGTCGTCATTGACGATCGCGGGGAGCACGTGATCAGCGTGCTGTCCGGCCATTTGGGCGGGGCCAACGAACTGACGCTGGAAGTGGCGGCAGCCATTGAGGCCAAGCCCATCATCACCACGGCCTCCGATGTGCAAAAAACCATTCCCGTTGACTTGTTCGGCCGCCGCTTCGGCTGGCAGTGGGAATCGGCTGACAAGCTGACTCCCGTATCCGCCGCCGTCGTCAACGAGGAAAAGGTCGCCGTCGTCCAGGAGTCCGGCGAAAAAAACTGGTGGATGCACGAGACGCCGATGCCGGCTAACATCCAGGTGTTCGACCATATACCTGACGCCCTGGCGGCGGAGCCGAACGCAGCATTGGTCGTAACTCACCGTTTGCTTTCGGCGGATGAAGAGGTCATCCTGCAAAACGGCGTGCTGTACCGCCCCAAGGTGATCGTGCTTGGCATTGGCTGCAATCGCGGTACGTCAGCCGAAGAGATCGAAGCGGTCATCCAGGCGACGCTTAACGAATTGCGGTTCTCGATTCTCAGCGTCAAAGCGGTTTGCACGTTCGAACTGAAAAAAGACGAGCCGGGACTGCTCGCCGTCACCGAAAAGTACGGCTGGCCCTTTGTCTGGTACACGGCCGAACAGCTGAACGCCGTGCCGATCGAGGCTCCCTCGGAGACGGTCTACCGCTATACCGGCGTCTGGGGCGTAAGCGAACCGGCGGCCAAGCTGTACGCCGGATGCGATCAATTGGTCTTGACGAAAAAGAAATCCGGCAATGTTACCATCTCTGTCGGAATCCAATCTTTCGAGTGACAAGGGGGCTCACATGACACAACGTCGGATTGTCATCGCCGGGACGGGCAGCGGGGTGGGGAAAACCACGCTGACGATCGGCTTGATGGCGGCACTGCAGCGCAGGGGACTGGTGGTGCAGGGCTTCAAATGCGGCCCGGATTACATCGATCCCAGTTATCACACGGCGGTAACCGGACGGGTATCGCGCAATCTGGACAGCTGGATGCTGCCTGAGGATGCGGTCAAAGAGGTGTTTGCGCGCGGCAGCAGCGGCGCGGATATCTCCATCATAGAAGGAGTAATGGGCTTTTTTGACGGAAAAAACCCGGCCAATAACGACGGCAGCACGGCCCATATCAGCCAGATTACGGAGAGCCCGGTGCTCTTGGTCGTCAACTGTCACAGCATGGCCCGCAGCGCAGCGGCGATCGTCAAAGGTTTTCAACACTTTGCCCAAGGCGTCCACATCGCCGGCGTCATCGCCAACAAAGTGGGCAGCGTCGGGCACTATCGCATCGTCAAAACAGCGGTGGAACAGGAGTGCGGCATACCGGTTATCGGCTACCTTCTGCGGGAAGCTGACATCTCGATTCCGGAACGGCATCTCGGTTTGATTCCTTCGCTGGAGCGCGGGGAGCTGGACGGCTTTTTTGCCAAGCTGGCTGATCTGATCAGCGAGACGGTCGACTTGGATCAACTGCTGGCGATCGCCGAAGCGCCTGCATTCGATGCCAGGCCGGTTTTGTTCGCCGCACCGCCCGCGCCGAAGCGAGTGAAAATAGCGGTTGCCAAGGATGCCGCCTTTCACTTTTACTATCCGGAAAATCTGGAGCTAATGGAACAGTATGGTGCGGAGTGCGTCTATTTTTCGCCGTTGGCGGGGGAGACGGTTCCTACAGGAGTGCAGGGACTTTACCTTGGCGGCGGCTTCCCTGAAGAGTTTGCCAGTACGCTGTCGAGAGGCGAGGGCGTGCTTGCGTCAATTCGCCAGGCGGTGCAAGCGGGGCTGCCGACGCTGGCGGAGTGCGGCGGTTTTATGTACCTGACAGAAGAGATTGTGACAACAGACGGCAGCCGTTATCCGATGGCTGGCGTGATCCCGGGCAAGGTAACGATGCAAACCAAGCTGGCTGCGCTCGGCTACCGCGAAATTTTTGGCCGCGCCGGCAACTTCTTGCTTGGATCCGACGATGTAGCAAGAGGGCACGAGTTTCACTACTCCACCTTTGCGCCCCGCGGTGAATTCGCTCCTGCCTACGAGACCAAAGGCATGCGCGGCACCAAACAGGAAGGATATCTGGCAGGAAATCTCGTCGCCGGCTACACGCATTTTCACTTTGGCTCCAATCCTGAGGTAGTCGTGCGCTGGATCGAGCAGTGCCGGGAGGTTCAGGCCTATGGGTAGGGCGCTTTCGCTGATGGTCCAGGGCACCAGCTCCGATGCGGGCAAAAGCGTGCTGGTGACGGCGCTCTGCCGGATTTTCGCGCAGGACGGCTATGCCACGGCGCCCTTCAAGTCGCAAAACATGGCGCTGAATTCATATGTGACGATTGACGGCAAGGAGATCGGGCGGGCGCAGGGAGTCCAGGCGGAAGCGGCGGGGATTACGGCCACGACCGATATGAACCCGATCCTGATCAAACCCACCCGCGACCGGGAAGCCCAGATTGTCGTCCACGGCGAGCCGTACAAGCACATGCTGGCCACTGCCTACCGCAGCGATTTTTTCTTACAGGGACTCGGCATCATCCGCGAGGCATACCAACGGCTCGCCGAAACATATGAGTGCATCGTCATCGAAGGGGCGGGCAGCCCGGCGGAGATTAATCTCAACGACCGCGAGTTGGTCAACATGCGGGTGGCACGGATGGCGAATGCACCGGTGATCCTGGTCAGCGACATTGAGCGGGGAGGAGTCTTCGCCAGTCTGGTCGGCACGCTGCAGCTATTGGAGCCAGAAGACCGGGAGCGGGTGATCGGCGTGATCATCAACAAGTTTCGCGGCGACCTCTCCCTGCTCAAACCCGGTCTCGACTGGTTTGAGGAATACACCGGCAAACCTGTGATCGGGGTGCTGCCCTACCTCCCTAACCTGTACATCGATGCGGAAGATTCCCTGATCCTGGAGAAGTATCATGCGAAGAGCAATCAGCCCAAAGAGATCGACATCGCCGTGATCCGCTACCCGCGCATTTCCAATTTTACCGATGTCGACCCGTTTTTTGTCGAGCCGGACTGCAGTGTCCGCTTCGTTACACAAATAAGCGATCTGGGACAGCCGGATTTGATCATCCTGCCGGGCAGCAAAAATACGCTGGAAGATCTGCTGTTCCTCCGCGAATCGGGTCTGGAATCGGCTGTCATCGACCGCGTGCGCAAGGGAAGGGCGAAGCTCATCGGACTGTGCGGCGGCTATCAGATGCTGGGAGAGCGGATCGAAGACCCCGATGAGGTAGAGTCGCCGCAGCGGCTGGTCGAGGGAATGGGGTTGGTGCCAGTCGTTACCCGCCTGCTGAAGACCAAGACGACGACACAGTCGGCGGGCATCATCCGGTTGGTGAATCGGGATTTGCCAGTAACCGGGTACGAGATACACATGGGTAAGTCCCGGTATACAGGGGATATCGCTCCGCTGATTGAACTGCAGGATCACGCCGATGGCGTATGGGACCGCAGCCGTGGTATCATGGGAACGTATTTTCATGGAATTTTTCACAATGACGAGTTTCGGCATGAGCTGCTGGATGACATTCGGCGTGAAAAAGGCTTACCCCCGATAGCGGAGCGCGTCTCTTTTGTACGCCTGCGGGAACAGGGGTTTGATCAGATCGCCGAAATGGTCAGGAGCCATGTGGATTTGAAATATGTCTATGAAAAGATGAGACAGTTTCAGCAGGAAAAGCAGGAGGGGCAAAAATGAAGTGGATGCAACAGGTGCCGCCGCTCGATCTCGCAGCTGGGGAAGCGGCCAGGGTACATATCGACCAATTGACCAAACCGACGGGAAGCCTGGGGAGATTGGAGGCACTGGCCATCCAATTGGCGGAAATAACCGGCGAGCCGTTTCCACAGGTATCGCCGCCCGGCGTTATTGTCTTCGCCGGAGATCACGGCATCGTGAAGGAGGGAGTCTCCGCCTATCCGCAGGAGGTTACCGCCCAGATGGTCCTGAACTTTGTAGGCGGCGGGGCGGCCATCAACGTTTTCTCCCGCCAGATTGGAGCGCTGCTGCAGGTGGTGGATGTAGGTGTCGCCTCTGATCTGACGGCAGAAGAAGTGATCTCGCGGAAAATCAGGTACGGCACCGGCAATTTTTTGCGTGAGGACGCAATGACCAGAGAAGAAGCGGCCGCCAGCCTGGAAGCGGGGGCAGAATGTGCCAGTCAGATGATCCAGCAGGGCGCCAAGCTGCTGATTTTAGGGGAAATGGGGATCGGCAATACGACGCCGAGCAGTGCAATGTTGGCTGTGCTCACCGGTGAGCCGGTAGATGATGTCGTCGGCAGGGGAACCGGCCTGGCAGAAGCCGCACTGCTCCGCAAGAAGGAGATTATTCGCCAGGCGATAAAGTCCCGGCAGGCTGATCCCGCCGATCCGCTCGACGTCCTGGCGAAACTGGGCGGAATGGAGATCGGAGCGATGGCGGGGGCGATGCTGCAGGCGGCGGCCATGCGGGTGCCGATTTTGGTGGACGGATTTATCTCGACCGTTGCCGCCCTGCTCGCGGTGAGGATCGAGCCGCGCATCATCGACTTCATGATCGTCGGCCACCAGTCGCAAGAGCCCGGACACAAGCAGGCCTTATCCCATCTGCGCAAACAGCCCCTGATTGATCTTGAGCTGCGTCTCGGCGAAGGGACGGGCGCTGCGCTTGCCTTTCCGCTTGTCGAGGCGGCGACGCGGATGCTCCGCGAGATGGCCACCTTCGATTCCGCCGGGATCGCTGGAAAAAGCGAATTGTAGTCAGCCCATAACAGAGGAAAGGATTGAGCGGCTAATGGGTCGAAGCAGAGAGAATCAGCGTGGACTTACCCTCGTCTATACGGGAGCCGGGAAAGGAAAGACGACATCCGCCTTGGGCTTGGCCCTGCGCGGCATCGGGCGGGGTTTTAATGTAAAAATATTCCAATTTATCAAATCGCCGGAGCGCTCCTATGGCGAACAGATTGCCCTCGAGAAGCTTGGCGTTGAGATGGTTCAATTGGGGATCGGCTTTACCTGGACAAAGACGCCGGAAGAGCATCGCGAGGCGCTGCGAACCGGCTGGCCGCGGGCGAAAGAAGCGGTCATGAGCGGTGAATACGATCTCGTCATTCTCGACGAGTTAAACAATGCGCTGGCGATCAGCAGCTTTCCGGTGGACGACGTCCTGCCGCTTGCCGAAGTGCTTGACTTGATTCAGAACCGCCCCAAGCACGTGCATCTGGTGATTACCGGCAGAAGCGCCAAGGACGAGGTCAAGGCGGCAGCCGATCTCGTCTCCGTGGTCGAGGCGGAAAAGCATTATTATAATGAAGGAATTCCGGCTGTGTACGGAATTGAATTTTAGGAGTGAACGAGTCCATGTCGATATTGCAGATCTTGAAAGAGCGGCGGGCGGTGCGCAACTACGAGCAGCGCGAGGTGGAAGAGGAGAAAATCAGGCTGCTGCTGGAGGCGGCGACATTGGCGCCCAACGACCGTTTGCGTGAACCGTGGCATTTTTACGTCATCCGCGGCGAGTCCAAAGAGCGCTATCGGCAGATCGCAGTCGATTACCTGCATGAGCGTTTTCCGACCAAACCCCACCTTGTGCAAAGCTCCGTGGAAGTGATTGATCATACCCCGTTGATTATTGTCGTCACCTCCGATATCATTCCAGATGATGAAGACTCATCGGAAGATAATGAATTCGCCGTCTGCTGTGCGATCCATTCGATGTGGCTGATGGCCAAGGAATTGGGGTTAGGCCTGGTATGGAGGACGCGAGGGGTAGGGCTGGTACGCGACAAGCGGCTCTATGAATTTATCGGTTCGCCTGAATCTGCGAAAGTGATCGGAACCGTGTTCATCGGTTATCCTGCAGACGAGGTGCCTGCCACCACCCGCACGCCTTATGCCGAAAAAACCACATGGATGTAGACAGCAGGGCTGGCGATCGATAGCAGCCGGCGGGAGAGAGGGAACAGATGTCACAGCCATTTCGTCAGGGAGTTTTTTATCAGTCACAGGTGTGGCCAGAAGTGAGTGTGGAGGTAAAGCAGCAGCATCTGCTCATCCGTACGGCCATCCCCCTGGAAACGCTTAGCAGCGCGCTGTGGGGCGGGGGAGTGTCCTGCGCCCATACGTTTGTCAACTGGTACGTGGACAAGACATACCGCAGTACAGACCCGGAGGCGCATATGCGGGAGCAAATCGAGCAATGGGGTTACCAGCCGGATGCGACGATCGGTTTGCAAACGGCGGCAAAGCTGACCCATGCCGCCGTGGCCGAGGAGGCGGGGGACGCTTTTGACATGGTCTGCTGTACGACAGCTGGCACAAGCAATGCGGCACGGGCAGGAAAAGTGGAACGGATTTTTTCTGCTTATCAAACGGGTACGATCAACACGTTTTTATTCGTCAACGGCCGGATGACGCCGGCGGCGATGGTCAATGCGCTGCTCACGGCCAGTGAAGCCAAGGCGGCGGCTCTGCAGGATTTGCAGCTGTTGACGAATACGGGGGAGATTGCGACGGGAACGACAAGCGATTCGTTTGTGCTTGCTGTCAGCCAGCAGGGTTATCCGCAGCTACACCCGTACGCCGGCACGGCGACGTCGATCGGGGACGCCGCTGCCCGGCTTGTCTATCAAACGGTGCGTGAAGCGGCTGCGACACAGTGGGAGGAGTAGCATGGTGATGGCTGTTATTTTGCTATGTGCCTACTTGCTGGACAGGATCATCGGCGACCCGCGCTGGATCACCCATCCGGTCGTCTATATGGGTCGGGTGATCACCCGTTTGGAGCAGGCGATCCGTCGCCGCTTTACCCGTCCGGCTTCGTTAAAATGGGCAGGTCTGCTTTTTCCGCTGTTCCTGGTGGGCGGCTCTTATCTGATCGTCTGGCTGCTCTTAAAGGGGCTGGCTATGCTGCATCCCTGGCTGGCCTGGGCGGCAGAGGTCTGGCTTATCTCGACGACGATCGCCACCAAAGGGTTGGCTGAAGCGGGGATGAATATTTACGCCAAACTGCAAGTGGGCGATCTTCCGGCGGCGAGAAGCGAGCTTGCGATGGTCGTCGGCCGGGACACCGAGCAGCTGGATGAGCCGGAGATCGTTCGCGGAGCCGTGGAGACGGTGGCAGAAAATATCGTCGACGCGATCCTCTCCCCGCTGTTCTACGCAGCGATCGGCGGGGCTCCGCTGGCGATGGCCTACCGGGCGGCCAACACGCTGGACTCGATGGTCGGCTATAAAAACGAGCGCTATGAGCATCTGGGCTGGGCCTCAGCCCGCTTTGACGACCTCGCTAATTACATACCGGCAAGGATCGGAGCACTGCTGATCGTCGCGGCCAGTTTGCTGAGACGATTGCAGTGGCGCCAGTCATGGCGGGTGATCCGCCGCGACGCCCGCCTGCATCCCAGCCCCAACAGCGGCTTTTCCGAGGCGGGAGTGGCAGGCGCGCTGGGCGTGCAGTTGGGCGGATTAAATACCTACAAGGGAGTGCCATCCGACCGGGCCCGTCTGGGCGATCCGAACAGGCCGCTGCAAGCAGACGACATCCTGCATACGGTAAAGTTGATGTACCTTGTGTCTATTCTGTTCGTCTGCTTGTGCGCAGGCGTGCTGTTCGTCCTGCGATGATTCATGGAAAGCGGGCAGACCGACGCTCTGCGCCTGCTCTTTTGCAGGTGAACGTACGGCCGCCCGCACACAATAAAACGAGTAAGGATCCTCCTAGCCAAACAGGGACTTCGTCGCTAGAAACAACAGGGACGGGCACAAGAGGCAGCCAAGCCCCGTGTAAAAGGTTGCCGTCACAGCGCCATAGGGGACCAGCCTCGGGTCTGTTGCTGCCAATCCGCCCGCGACACCGCTTGTCGTACCCATCAAACCGCCGAACACGAGTGCAGTGCGGGGGTTGTCCAGCCCGATGTACTTGGCGACAAACGGCGTCCCGATCATCACTAATATCGATTTGACCAATCCGGCGGCAATGCTCAAGGCAACGACGTCCGAACTGGCCCCGACGGCCGCTCCAGTCACCGGTCCCACGATGTACGTGACGGCGCCGGCACCGATCGTCGTCAAGCTGACCGCATCGGTATATCCGAATGACAGCGCTATCAATACTCCGACTAAAAATGAGATGACAACGCCCAGAAACAGGGCGACAACCCCGCTTTCCCCGGCCTTTTTTACTTCTTCAAAGCTGGCGCCAAAAGCGGTTGCCACAATCGCAAAGTCGCGCAGCATCCCCCCGCCCATCAAACCGATCCCGGAAAAAAGGGAAAGGTCAGCAAGTCCTTTCTCGCCCCCTGTACTAATCCCGCCCAGGTATGCAAGAATGAGTCCAAATATGATGGCGATGGCGGAGCCGTGAATTCTTCCCTTGGTGAGTTTGCCGGATATCTGATAAGAGATGTACATCACGATCCCAATGAGCGCAAAAGCTGTGACGAGTCCATTTGTTTTAAAGATGGCAAGCAGCATGTCCTGCATGGTTATGCCTCCTCGACTTCATTCATAAACCCCTGTTTTGTCTGCCCGATCCGGCTCACGACCGGAACCAAGGCTGCACAGACGACGGTTGCGCCGACACCGGCCAGCAGTGCAACGGGCCCGCCTTTAACCGCCGCGACGACATTCTGCTGGGAAGCCATCGCGACGACGATCGGGATGTACATGGAACTCCAAAAAGACAGCCCTTCCTGTGACTTGATGTCCAGCTTATTCTTTTTTGTCAAATAATCGACGATCAACACCAACAGCAACATCGCGATGCCAACACCGCCGACATTGGCCTTCACCCCGACGAGCTTTCCCAGCAAATCACCTACGAAAACCCCGACCAGCATGCAAATGGAAAGCAGTGAAACCCCGTAAATAACCAACCGCAAACACCTCGCTCCAGCGTTTTTATTCGTAGATCGCAAGTAGAAACGTCTTGTTAATCTGTGAAAAGAGACGTTAATCTACTGTCGACATTATACTTAAGACAATAGTAGTGGTCTGTCCGAGAAAATGCAATTATTTTCTCAAAATATAAAAAATATTGAATGTACACATTTTACAGGTTATAATTTAACCGACAGTCGACAATTTTAATCTAGTTCACTTCACCAGAAGGAGGTATCGCAGTGAGTACTCTGGACTTGAGTAAAAACGCGCTTTCCAACAGAATTGCGGAACACATCACCGAACAGATCATTACCGGCGAATTAAAGCCAGGGGAAAAATTGATAGAGAATACGTATGCGGAAGAGTACGGCACGAGCAGAGCGCCGGTCAGGGAGGCTATTTTTCTGCTTTCGATCGAAGGCCTTGTCGAAAGAATCCCCAGAAAGGGGGCTGTCGTCAAAGGATATACCGAAGAGGAAATCTATGATCTGCTCGAAATCCGCACCATGCTGGAATCGTTGGCGATGAAGCGAATCGAAGAGCACGGTGTGGACGCCGAAGTGCTTGAAAAAATGGACGACATTCTCCTGGAAATGAAAGAGGAGAAAGAGATCAACAAGTACACGCAGTACAACTATGCATTTCACATGTGCTTGATTGAGATGAGTAAAAGCCAGGTGATCAAAAACGTCTATTCCCGACTGGAACTGCCTCTTCAGCGGGTTCAAAGCATATCGTTTGCGAATGAGGGAAAAATCGATAAGTCGGTTTCAGAACATTTGATTATTGTCCGGATGCTGAGAGCCGGCAAGATTGCCGAGGCGGCCCGCATCCTGAATAAACACAACAGCGATGTGATCGAGAGCATCCAGAGATCTTTGACGAAGAAAGCCTGGTCCGGCCATGTCCTGTACTAAGCCGTTTGCAAAAGAGACGGGCTATGCCTTTGGAGGGATTATGAGCGTCGTATTCACGTTTCCTGGCCAGGGTTCCCAAGAGCCTCATATGCTTCGCAGCCTGCCTCCCCATCCGGTGATTGCCGGGACGCTTCAAGAGGCGAGCGAGATCCTGGGCGAGGACCTGCTTTTATGGGACAGCGAGGATGCACTGAAGTCGACTGTCGCCGTTCAGGTCGCGCTGCTGGTCTCTGGAGTGGCTGCTGCCCGTGCGCTGCAGGCGGAAGGAGCGCATGTCGATTGGGCTGCAGGTCACTCAGTCGGAGCCTTTGGGGCCGCAGTCATCGCTGGTTCCCTTGCTTTTCCCACTGCGCTGACGTTGGTGAAATTGCGGGGGGAGCTGATGGAAAACGCCTTTCGGCAAGGGTATGGCATGGGGGTTGTTTTGGGCATCCAGCAGCAAAAGCTGCATGACATCGTTGCCAGGACTTTCTCCCGCGAAGACCCTGTCTATCTGGCCAACTACAACGCGCCCGATCAGATCGTGGTAGCCGGGTCTGTCCGGGGCGTAGACAGAGTGCTGGCAACCGCCCGGCAGGAAGGAGCTAGAAGGGCAGAACGTATTCAGGTGAACGTTCCCTCCCACTGCCCTTTGCTCGATCCCGTCGCGGACAAATTGGCAGAGGCGCTGAAAGAGGTACCATTGCGCAGGCCGGCGATCCCCTACGCCTCAAACCGTACGGGCCGTACCCTGCTGGACCCGGAAGCGATCAGGGAAGATTTGGCGTACGGCGTGTCCCGCCCGGTACGTTGGCATGAGGCTGCTTCGCTGCTGGTTGAACGGGGAGCCCGCTTGTTTATCGAAATGCCTCCCGGGCGCGTTTTGACCAACCTGGCGAAAACCGCTTTTCCTTCTATCCGCTCAGTCTCGGTAGCCGACAGCGGCCTTAAGACTTGCTGTATTCTGGCCAACCGGCACAAGGCAAACGATTAACAATGTGAAAGGAGAAGGATACTGTGCAGCGAGACAATCGAACTGTCACAAGTGAACGCTCATGGACCACCCGCCGCGATGCGAAAGCGGCACGGGTAGCCAAGCTGGAAGGCATCGCCAGCGGGCGGGTCATCCCGACCGAAAGCATCGTCGAGGCGCTGGAAGCGCTGATCGCCCCGGGAGATCGGGTGGTGCTGGAGGGAAACAACCAGAAGCAGGCCTCGTTTCTGTCCAAAGCGTTGGCCCAGGTTGACCCCGCAAAAGTCAACAATTTGCACATGATTATGTCCAGCATCTCCCGGCCGGAGCATTTGGACATTTTCGAACAGGGCATCGCAAGAAAAATTGATTTTTCCTACGCCGGTCCGCAAAGCCTGCGCATCGCGCAAATGCTGGAGGACGGCAAGCTGACGATGGGAGAAATACATACCTATCTCGAATTGTACGGAAGGCTGTTTATCGACCTGATCCCCTCGGTCGCCTTGGTCGCTGCAGATAAGGCGGACCGGTCGGGCAATCTGTACACAGGAGCCAATACGGAGGAAACGCCTACTTTGGTTGAAGCCGCTGCCTTTCGAGATGGCATCGTGATCGCGCAGGTCAACGAATTGGCAGAAGAGCTTCCCCGCGTGGACATACCCGGCTCATGGATTGATTTTGTCGTAGTGGCCGACAAGCCTTACCAGCTGGAGGCGCTGTTTACCAGAGACCCGCGCCACATCACCGAAATTCAGGTACTGATGGCGATGATGACGATTCGCGGCATTTACGAGCGCCACAATGTCCAGTCGCTGAACCATGGCATTGGCTATAATACAGCGGCGATCGAGCTCTTGCTTCCGACATACGGAGAATCTTTAGGATTAAAAGGGAAAATATGCAAACACTGGGCGCTCAACCCTCATCCTACCCTCATCCCGGCGATTGAAAGCGGCTGGGTCGAAAGCGTCCACTGTTTTGGCGGGGAGGTCGGGATGGAGAGGTATGTCGCGGCCCGGCCCGATGTCTTTTTTACCGGCCGCGACGGCAGCTTGCGTTCCAACCGGGCGCTCTGCCAGGTCGCCGGACAGTACGCAGTCGACCTGTTCATCGGCTCGACCCTGCAGATGGATCGGGACGGTAATTCCTCGACCGTGACGAGCGGCAGGCTGGCCGGTTTTGGCGGAGCACCCAATATGGGACACGATCCCCGCGGCCGCCGTCACTCTACTCCCGCCTGGTTAAACATGATCACCTCGGACAACCCGCTGGAGCGGGGGAGAAAGCTCGTCGTGCAGATGGTGGAGACTTTTCAGACAGGGAATTGCCCCGTATTCGTGGAGGAGCTGGACGCGGTTCAGGTAGGCCGCACCGCACATTTGGCAACCGCTCCGGTGATGATCTACGGAGAGGACGTCACCCACGTCGTGACAGAGGAAGGGATCGCCTATTTGTACATGGCAAGCAGCATGGAGGAACGCCGAAGAGCGATTGCGGCGATCGCCGGCGTAACGCCGATCGGGATGGAGCATGACCCAAGAGAGACAGAGCGGCTGCGCAGGGAGGGAATCATCGCCCTGCCGGAGGATTTGGGAGTCCGCCGGACAGATGCCAAGCGCTCGCTGCTTGCCGCAAAGAGTGTAGAAGAGCTGGTCGAGTGGTCAGGGGGACTGTATCAGCCGCCGCTCAAATTCCGGAGCTGGTAAAGGGAGGGATGCGAAGTGGTTTGGACGAATGCCGCACAGTGCGGTGAATACCTTGCCAGTCAGGCCGTCGCCGCTCTCCTGGAGGAAGCCCGGCTCACGCCGAAACCCGGGCTCGTAGATGAAGAGAGTACGGGAGCCCACGACGACCTCAACATCGAACTGATGATCCGTTCGGCGACCGCCCTGGAGGAAACGTTTGCCGAGATCGGTTTTACAGCTTACCGCCGGCTTCCATCCCAATTGCTGCGCGAAGAGATCGCCGAGATTGGCCGCCAGGGGGAGAAGGTCATGCTCACGGCGACCGGCGGCTCGAATACCCATAAGGGTGCGATCTGGGCGATTGGGCTGTTGACGGCTGCCGCCGCGATGCTTGACCCGGGTGCGTCACCATTCGAGATCGCCTCCACTGCAGGAAAGCTCGCCTGTTATCCCGATCGGTATGCTCCCAGGCAATCTTCAAACGGCTCACGCGTACAGCGCCGCTATGGGGTGGAAGGCGCGAGGGGGGAGGCCCAGCAAGGGTTTCCCCATGTGATCCGCATCGCCCTGCCGACTTTGTACCAAGCGCGGCGGCACGGCGTATCGGAGAAGCTGGCCAAGCTGGATGCGCTGGTCGCGCTGATCGCCAATCTGGATGACACGTGCCTGCTGCATCGCGGCGGGATGGAGGCGCTGTTGGCTGCAAAAGAAAAGGCAAACATGATACGGGCCACGGGCGGCGTGTCGACTCGCATCGGTTGGAAATTGCTTCGGGAGCTGGACGAAGATCTGTTGGTCCGCCATGCTTCCCCCGGGGGCAGCGCTGATCTGCTGGCTGCCGCACTTTTTCTCGACCGGCTGCATGCTGGCGGAAGCGGCGGCCCGGTCATCCTGAAGCGAAACGAAGCGTATGCAAGGCAAGTATAACGCGATGTACGGAGGTGTTGAGAATGGAGACCTTCACGTTCGAATTCCCCGCGACCAAGCAGCTGCAGGGGCGGGCCCATGTAGGTGTGGTTGGCTCCGGTGATTTGGAGATCCTGCTCGAACCGTCGGCCGAGCCCCGCACGCGTGTCGTGATCCGGACCGGTTGTACCGGATTTCAAGAAAAGTGGCGGTTGGTACTGGAGCGTTTTTTGGTGGCGAATGACGTGGCGGCAGATATCCAGGTGAACGATTTTGGCGCGACCCCAGGGGTTGTGACGTTGAGGCTGGCGCAGGCATTGGAGGTGAGCCAGGGCAGATGAGACGCAGGGAAAGCTTTGTCGAGCTGGATGCGCGAGAACGCGCGCGAGCGGTGCTGGATGAAGGCAGCTTCCGCGAGCTTCTCGGTCCCTTTGACCGGATGGAATCGCCCCATTTAGAGACCCAGGGAATCGTCCCGCAGAGTGATGACGGAGTAGTCGTAGCGCGGGGAAAAATCGCCGGACAGCCCGCTGTGGTCATTTCGATTGAAGGCAAGTTTCAGGGAGGCGGCATCGGGGAGGTAGCCGGGGCCAAAATCGCCGGAGCGCTGGAGCTGGCGCAAAAAGACAACGAAAACGGGGTGAGTACGCGTCCCGTCCTCCTGTTTGATACCGGCGGGGTGCGGCTGCAGGAGGCCAATTACGGACTTTTGTCGATTGCCGAGATCCAGGCGGCGATTGTCGCCCTGCGCAGGCATGTCCCGGTCGTTGGCGTCATCCCGGGGAAGATCGGATCTTTTGGCGGGATGTCGATTACCGCCGGCTTATTAAGCGCCCTGATAATGACGCGCGAAGGCAGGCTTGGCTTAAACGGACCAGAGGTGATCGAACAGGAAGCGGGGATCGAAGAATTTGATTCTGCAGACCGGCAGTTGATCTGGAACACCATCGGCGGTGCGCAGCGCGTCACCACAGGATTTGCCGATGAACTGGCGGCAGATGATGTCACAGCTATTGCCGAAGCGATCCAGGCGGTTTTTGCCAAGGGAGTCAGGGAAACGCCGCGAAGTTCCCAAGTGGGGCTGTACCGCTCTCTCTTGCAAGCCGTGGATCCTGCACAGCCGCTTCATCCGGAGAGATTTCGGGAAATATGGCAGGAAAGGCAGGACGCAGGTGAAAAGACTTCCCGCAAAGCTGCTGAGCGCGATTACGGAAACAAGCCACCTAGCAGAGGGAGAACCTGGTTTCACATGCTGACCGGCGGGTGCGAGCCAATTGGCGGAGATGTCCCGTCCGTCTTGTGTGCCGATGGATCATTGGGAGGAGAACGGGTCCGCTATATCGCAGTGGTTCCTGACCCAGACAGCCGCTTTCCCCGGGCGCGTCAGGGAGAAGTCGGCCTGGAAGAAGGCTGGGCCATCGCTGAATACATCCGCCAAGCGATCGAGGCCGACCGAGCGGGAGAGCGCCGCGCGATTGTAGCCATCGTCGATGTGCCCAGCCAGGCCTATGGCTATCGCGAAGAACTGCTGGGGATTCACCTTTCGTGCGCAGCAGCAGTCGACGCGTATGCGACTGCCAGAGAGCTCGGGCATCCGGTCATCACCCTGATCGTCGGCCATGCCATCTCGGGGGCCTTCCTGTCCCACGGTATGCAAGCAAACCGGATCTTGGCCTTGGATGACGAACGGGTCAACGTGCATGTCATGTCCAAGCAGTCGGCTGCGAGGATTACTCGCCGCTCCGTGGCGGAACTGGAGGAAGCGACGAAGAAGGTGCCGGCGATGGCCTACGACATCCGTTCCTTCGCGACGCTCGGAGCGCTGGACGAGCTGATCAGCGGCGTCAATGCCGATACACCGGGAGACGAGGACTTCGCCCTGGTGCGGGATAAAATAGCCGGGGCGGTCGACAGCGCCCGTCATGCTCCCCGTGATCTGCTCGTACGGCTGTCTTCAGAGGCTGCTCTGCAGGGCGGTCGTACCGCTTCCATACAAGTGCGCAGAATGCTGGCTGAACAGTGGAGGTAAGGGCGCATGATCTGCTGCAGTTCCGGGGTGCTGAGGATATAATCGCATCCCGGCCACTGCCCAATTGGGTCGTCGAAGCGGTGAAGCTCGCTCCCTTTGCCGTCGTCAGGCGGGCTCCCGTCGATCAGGACAACATCCCTGTAGGCATCCGCGGTCCAGCCCGGAATCAGCGGTTTGCGGCGTTCCTCCCGCGCTCAGCAGTAATCAGGCACATCGCGCCGGAACAGCTGGCCCGGCAGCAGGGGTGGAAACAATGCCTGCGCGGCAAACAAGTCAAGGCCCTGCAAGCACTCGATTTTGTCGATGAGACTTGCCGGATCCATCAGCTTTTATGGGGGCCTGCGGGAAGCGTCGGCTTTGAACTTGCCAGTGGATGGCCTGTGGTCACGGCCGAGAGTGACGTGGATGTAGTGATTCGCGCTCCGCTGTTTTTGCCAGCCTGGCGGGCCAGACAAATCGCCGATGACTTTTCACGCGCTCCGGTGAGGATTGACGTACAGATCGAGACGCCAAGGGGTGCTGTTTCCTTAATCGAGTATGCACGAGGGTCCATGCCGATTTTGCTGCGGACGTTGGCGGGGCCGGTGCTCGCGGACAATCCATGGGAGCATCATGAGAATCATTCCGAATGATAGGAACGGAACAGAGAGCCTCGGGATACGGGATATCCACGAAGCTCTTTTTTTTCAGTTTCTGGGCTTTTGGTGAAGCCGCGTCCCCTTGTTGATGCGCAAAATCCATTTCCCTAATAATGTTCGGATGGCCTTGGCGTAAATTGGGATAAGTCGTAAATACCCATATCAGACAGGAACATGGAGTCACTTCCTTTTTTTCGTCTTCGTAATAGGTCGATGGGCGTCGATACAGGATATTCGTATAGGGAGCAATAGGTACGTCAATGTGTACGCCCGAAAACAGCAGGGTATCGTCAGTCGGCTGGAGTGCGTTCGCCACGTATAAAAGCGAAGAGAGCGGGAGCTTCGCAGAGATCTGTTATCTAACAGATCTAATTTTTCAGAATAATCCGTTGACAGGTCATCTGATATCCAATATATTGGTTTTATGAAAGCAAATTCAATCAAGCCGATTGCCCGTCCCACCCTTCGGGAACAGGTATACCACCAGTTAAAGACGGCGATCATCACCCTTGAGTTGGAACCCGGCCAGCGAGTGAAAGACAGTGAGCTGGCGGACCGCTTCGGGGTGAGCCGAACGCCGGTGCGGGAAGCGTTGAAACGGCTGGAAGACGAGGGACTGGTGGAAACCGCTCCCGGTTCTCTGACCCGGGTAACACAGTTATATGAAGAGGAGGCGAAGCATGCATTCACCGTTGTTGCCATCCTGCACGCCCTGGCAGCACGGCTGGCGACACCATTGTTGGAGCAGGCCGACATCTTGCTGATGGAGCACTGTAATGCGGAGCTGGAACAGGCGCTTGCGGCGAAAGACATCGTTGGAGCAGTGGAAGCAGATGACCAGTTTCACGACATCGCTGTACAAAAGACAGGGAACCGGGAGATCGTCCTGGCACTGGAGCGGGTTTTGCCTAAAATCAGGCGCCTGGAATTCGGAAAATTCGGAACCTTCGAAGGCAGCACATCTGTTGAACAGCACCGGGAGATCTTGCGGGCGATCAAGAGCGGCGAGAGTAAAAAAGCGTCGGATCTGGTGGAAGAGAACTGGCTTAGTCTCGGCAGGTTGTTGACAGGAGGAAGAATCTGATAAAAAATGGAAAGGGGTTACGAGATGAATCCGATGACAAAACAGGTTGAGGTTCACGATCCGGGCATCCTGCAGTGGGCCCGGGAGATCATCGAGCAGTGCCCTTCGCCTCGCTTGATGCAGCAGGAGGTCATAAACGCCGTTAACAGAAACGCGCTTTGGCGCGGCGAGGAGTGCCTGAATCTGCTGGCACCGGAGGCGCCCACCAGTCCCACCGTCCGCCGTCTGCTTTCTGCGGAAGTAGGCATCCGGGCGGCCGAAGGAAACATCGGACCGGAACAAAGGTGGTTCGCAGGAACGCGCTACATCGATGAGATCGAAGCCCTGTGTGTGGAACTGCTGAAAAAAGTCTTCCGGACAAACTACGCCGACCATCGCCTGGTGGCCAGTATGATCGGCAACATGACCGTGTATGCGGCGATGACAGAGCCGGGAGACAACATCATGAGTCTCACCCAGCCGTTTGGCGGACACTCGAGCAATCGCATGGACGGGCCTGCCGGCATCCGCGGGCTTAAGATCTGGGACGTCCCGATGGACCTGGTCGAACTGGAAGTGGACCTGGAGGCCTTCTCAGAAATCGCCCGCAAAGTACAGCCAAAACTGGTCACACTGGGCGCTTCCATGACGCTGTTCCCCTTCCCGCTGAAGGAGATGGCGCAGGTCGTAGCCGAATGGGGCGGAAAAATCGTGTTTGACGGCGCCCATCAGCTTGGCCTGATCGGCGGCGGCCAGTTCCAGGATCCGCTGGGCGAAGGGGCCGTCGTGATGATCGGTTCGGCCGGCAAGACCTTCAGCGGGCCGCAGAGCGGGATCATCGTCTGGAACGATCCGGCCTTGACCAAGCCGATTACCGATACGATTTTCCCTGCACTGGCCGCAACCCATCAGGTCAACCGCGTTGCCGCGCTGGCCGCTGCCGCTGCGGAGTTTCTGGCCTTCGGTAAGGAGTACATGGCACAGATCGTCGCCAACGCGCAGGCGCTCGGCAAAGCGCTGCACGATCGGGGTATTCCTGTTCTCGGGGCACATAAAGGCTTTACGCGTACCCATCAAGTCATTCTCGACGTGAAAGCGTTCGGCGGCGGCTACCAGGTGGCGACTCGTTTGGCCAAGGCCAATATCATTACAAACAAGAACCTGATTCCGGGCGATCGTCCGGAAGATTGGGACCATCCCAGCGGCCTGCGGATGGGAACGACGGAAGTGACCAGGCTCGGCATGAAGGAAGCGGAGATGGAAGTGATCGCCGACTTGATCGCCCGTGTACTGGCGAACAAAGAGCAGCCGGAAGTCCTTAAACCCCGGGTGATGGAATTGAGGTCGTCGTTCCGCAAAGTGCATTACTGTTTCGATGAGTAAAATGAACGTAACCAACTGTTCACCGGCAAAGTGACAAGGATCACTGTCCCGCCCGGGCGATTCCTGTAGAGTGAGAAAAGACCACCTTACGCGGCACATGCTGGTGCAGTCCGAAAGGTGGTCTTTGGCGTTAGACAGCTTACCTGCTGCCAACCGCCGCTTTTAATTTGCTGAGCAGTTCCCGGGCAGTGCGTTCCCCCGTTTCCACCGCGCCGTTCAAATACCCTTGATAGTCGATGGAAGTGTGTTCGCCTGCGAAATGGCAATCACCCTCCGATTCTCCTTCGATGCCGGCAAACTTGGTGTATTGGCCGACGCGGTAATACGAATAGGAACCTTGTGTCCAACGGTATCCCGTCCAGTAGTCCAGGGTTGCTTTTCCGTTCCACTTGGCGGTCAAACCGGGCAGCACCGGCTCGATTTGCCCGAGAAACTCTTTGGCTCGGGACTGTGCATCCCCCCGGTTGAAGCTCTTCCCGACATCGCCTCCGGTGAAATCGACGAGAATGCCGGACTTGCCGGGCTGGGCCCGCGTCACGTCCCAGGTGTTCTGGTAGCCCGTATCCGAGTAAGTCAGGCCGTTGCAGCGGAGTGCCTCCCAGTGGCGGTCGGTAAACTGGACAGCCAGCTTGGTATTGGTGCCCATGCCGTATTCCTGGATGGCTGTCAGCTTCAATGGACGAAATCCGGCTTTGCCGATGTCCAAATGGCGGAGGATGGAGAAGGGGATGGCGAGCACCACCAGATCGGCCGTCACGTCTTTGGTTCCGCTTCCCTTGTCAAAGGAGAGTCTGTACGTACCGTCAGAGTTCTTTCGGATCGCTGCCAGCGGCGAGCCAGTGTGGATCTGACCCTTTACTTTCTCTGCCAAGCGGGCAGGCACTTGATCGTTCCCGCCGCGGATGTGGTACCGTTCATCGGATTCGCCGAACAGCTCAAAGCGGTTCTTTTCGGAGTCGCCGAGCAGATACAACAGATTGAGTGCGCTTTGGTCGCTGGATTCACCGCCGTACTCGATGTTGTACGCCACGTCCAGCAGCTTGCCGAATTGGGATTTGCTGCCACCGGGAACGCTCTCGTCGATCCAGTCGAGTATCGACATGTGATCCAGTTGGTACCCGCGAGGCGTGTAGCTGTTATACAAGGTCGGGTAGTCAGCGGCCTCCACGTCCGCTTGCAGCTTGTCCCAAATTTCCCTGAACATTTGGGCGGCTTTACGGAAGGGATATGTCGTCTGATTAAAGTAGAAGAAGGGCTCATGGTTGTTTTTTTCCGCCGCCAGCAGATCGTCGAGCTCAAGTCCCAGCTCCGCGGCCAACTCGATGAGCTCGGTGTGGCCCGTATCGATCAGCTCACCGCCGTGTTCGGCGACTTGTCCGTCGGAAAAATAATCCCTGATGCTCCAGCAGCGGCCTCCAACACGGTTGGATGCTTCATAGAGCTGAGCGGTATACCCGGCTTGCTTTAGCCGGTAGGTGCACACAAGGCCAGCCAACCCTGCGCCCACGACCACGATCCGCGGCGCGGTCGCGGCATTCACGCTCTGGGAACCAAGGCTCCAGATCGTCGGCGGTACGGCCAGTGCCGCCGCTGCCAGCAGGGAGTGCTGCAAAAACTCTCTTCTAGAGATGCCTTTTTCCAGTCGCTCGGCGATGACCTGGTCAATCTCGACGTTTCGGGCAGACGCTTCTTTGGCAATGGATGCTGCTACCTTTAATTGCCGCATGTAAGGCGTTCGAGACATTCTATCAAGCTCCTTATCAGAATAGTATAATAATTATGACTATTATAATCCGCTTTATTGATTTTTTCCACTATGCGGCGCTGCTTGCAGGTTTTCTTTTATCATGTAAGATAAAACTATTGAAGAAAGAAGAGGAGGCGGGCTGGATGAAAGCGGTCTTGGTAGATCAAGAAAGCAAGCGTTTATACATTGGCGAATGGGAAGAGCCGGCAATGTCGGCCGATGATTTATTGGTCAAAGTGGAGGCCACGGCGTTGAATCGGGCTGATCTCGCGCAAAGACGGGGCAGCTATCCGCCGCCCCCGGGAGCTTCTCCGATCCTGGGCCTGGAGATAGCGGGGGTCGTTGAACAGGTTGGCGCGAACGTCTCCGGATGGCAGCCTGGCGACCGGGTGTTCGCGCTGCTGCCGGGGGGCGGCTATGCGGAGCGGGTAAGCATACCGGCGGCAATGGCAATGAGAATTCCTGAAGGCATGTCGTTTGAACAGGCGGCTGCGATTCCGGAAGTATTTTTGACTGCCTATCTGAACCTGTTTTTGCTTGGAGGACTCAAAGCCGGCGAGACCGTGCTGATACACGCCGGGGCGAGCGGTGTCGGCACTGCCGCGATTCAACTGGCACGGGAAGCGGGGGCGACATCGATCGTGACGGCGGGCAGTGAGGAGAAGCGGAATGCTTGCCTGGAATTGGGCGCCAGCCTCGCCATTGACTATAAGCGGGGGCCGTTCGCGCCGCCGGTGAGAGAAGCCACTGAGGGCAAAGGGGTAAACCTGATTATCGATCTGGTAGGCGCATCTCACCTGGAGCAGAACGTCGAATCGCTGGCGCTGGAGGGGAGATTGATCCTGATCGGCCTGGTCGGAGGAAGCAAAGCAGAGAATTTCAATCTCTCTACCGTCTTGATGCGGCGCCTGCGGATCATCGGCAGTACCCTGCGCTCGCTGCCGCTCGCCAGGAAAATCGAGCTGACGGAGCAGTTCTCGGCCTTTGCGCTGCCCCGTTTCACGGACGGGCGGCTGAAGCCGATCATCGACTCTGTCTGGGAGATGGCAGAGGTAAATGAAGCCCATCAATACATGGAGAAAAACCGGAACACCGGAAAAATCATTCTGCGGGTCGGGGCGGTGAGCCGTTCATGATCCTGGTCAGTTCGTGTTTAGCCGGGGTGGAATGCCGCTACAACGGCACACACAGCCAGGTGGAGAAAATCCGTGATCTGGTGAAGCAAGATCAAGCGATGATGGTGTGTCCAGAGCTGCTCGGCGGGTTTGTAACGCCGCGCGAACACGCCGAGATCGTAGGCGGAACAGGTGATGACGTGCTGGCGGGACGGGCCAGGGTGATTGCGAGATCAAGCGAGGACGTGACCGGTATGTACCTGGAGGGAGCCTATAAAACCTTGGAGCTTGCCGAGGTGTTGTAAACCATTTCCGTTCATAACAGCGAATAACGACACAAAAATGGAGTGCCAAACTGATCGCCAGTTTGCACTCCTTTTCTTATATCCATCGTCATGCTGCACCTTTTCATGACCGTGAGGGGGATTCCTGTGTCAATCTTCCGGTTTGGACTCTCTTTTTGGCACAAATTGAAAGATTTCTTCCGATTCGAAGGAATCGATCAGACGGGACAGCCAATCGTAGTAATCGAGTGCGTCACGGATAATCGCCAGATCGTTTTCAATAGAATTCTTGAGTGAATCTGAGAGATTGTGCTGACTTTTTTCCAGCAGATGGGTCAGATCGTACCGGGTTTTATTCAACGCGTGGGTATTTAAATCAACGGCTTTCCGCCATTTCAGCGCGAAGAAGTCGATGAAGCTCTGGTACCAGTCCTGTTCTACCTCGTAATGGTCCTTTCTCATCCCCTTGGCCCAGACCTTGTTCACCATCTTTAAGTCCATCAAGGTGCGAACGCCAGTGCTCATGCTCGTCTTGCTCATCCCGAGAGCCTCTACCATTTCGTCAAGAGTCATCGGTTTTCCATTGAACAGCAAAGTACCATATAGATAGCCATTCGATAGGGAAATTCCGTACAACTCCATGTTGTTCGCTAGAGTCTCTACGACGCGCTGACGGGCTTTCCTTTGAATTTCCTCAGCTTGACTGTCGTTATTTGCTAGATAGTTCGCATTCATATGAGACAAACAGTCCTCCCAGAAATAATCACTGATTCGATTTTAGTTATTTTTATAAAAAAAGTAAATGAGCAATCTTGTATAGGAAATCAGAGTTATACTGAGTATACGGTAAGAAAAGTTGGTACAGTTTTTTCTGTACAAAAATTACGGGGAAATATGAAGGATTAGCAACTTTGTGGAAAAAATCGCGAATCGGTACAATAAATACAGACAAAAAAACTAGCGGAGAGGTGATGGGATGGAAAAAATTCGCGTAGAGAACCTTACGAAGATCTTTGGTCGCGTTCCTCATAAAGCGATGGAGCAATTGGCAAAAGGTTGGTCGAAACAACAGATTTTGAAAGAGACTGGCTGCACTGTCGGGGTGAATAACGTCAGCTTCGAGGTGAAGACAGGAGAAATCTTTGTGATCATGGGATTGTCCGGAAGCGGTAAATCGACGATTATCCGCTTGCTCAACCGGTTGATCGAACCGACTGCCGGCAAAATTCTCATCGACGGCGAGGACATCGTTCAAATGAATGGAGAAAAACTGCGGGAAGTACGCAGGAAAAAACTGGGTATGGTCTTCCAGCGTTTTGCGCTGTTCCCCCACCGTACCGTCCGTGAAAACGTCGAGTACGGACTGGAAGTGCAGGGAATCGCCAAATCGGAGCGCCGCCAGAAGGCCATAGACGCGCTTTCGCTCGTCGATTTGAGCGGTTGGGAAGACCGTTATCCCGACCAACTGAGCGGCGGGATGCAGCAGCGCGTCGGTTTGGCCAGAGCGCTCGCCAGCAATCCCGACGTCCTGCTGATGGACGAAGCCTTCAGCGCGTTAGACCCGTTGATCCGCAAGGACATGCAGGATGAGCTGTTGGAACTGCAGGAAAAGATGCAAAAGACGATCATCTTTATCACCCACGATCTGGATGAGGCGCTGAAAATCGGCGACCGGATCGCGTTGATCAAAGACGGGGCGATCGTCCAGATCGGTACGCCGGAAGAAATCATGACCAATCCGGCCAATGATTACGTCGAGAAGTTTGTGGAAGGCGTAGACCGCTCCAAAGTATTGACGGCCGGGCACGTGATGAAGCGGGCCGAGACGATTACGCTGGACAAAGGGCCGCGCGTCGCCCTGCAGATGATGAGAGACCGCGGCGTCTCCAGTCTGTACGTCGTAGACAAGAAGAAGTCTCTGCTTGGCGTCATTACCGCTGACAAGGTCGTTGAAGCGACGAAACAGGGCGACCAAACGCTGGAGCAGATCATGGAAACCACGATTCCTTCCGTTGCTCCGGAAACGCTGTTGAACCAGATGTTTGACCTGATCGCTTTTTCTCAGGTACCGATCGCAGTGGTGAGCGAACAGAAGAGATTGCTCGGCGTCGTCGTCAGAGGTGCTGTGCTAAGCGGACTGGCCGGCAAGGTGAACGACGTGGCGGCAACCGCGGCTGGAGATGGGCAGGTGGAAGTACATGGGTAATTTGCTGCCGAAGCTGCCTCTAGCGCAGTGGGTTGAGGCTTTTGTTGACTATTTGGAAGCGACATTAGGATTCGTGTTTGACGGCATAACGGTTGCCATTGGTGCCGTCGTCAATTCAATTTCCTTCGTTTTAAATATATTTCCGTCCTGGCTGCTGATTATCCTGATCGCACTGCTCGCCTGGAGAAGAAAAAATGTAGGATTAGCCATCTTTACATTTATAGGTCTTTTTCTGATCGATAATCTCGGTTACTGGACCAATACGATAGAGACCTTGTCGCTGGTGCTGACAGCGGCGCTTATTTCAGTAGTGATAGGGGTTCCGGTAGGGATCTGGTGTTCGAGAAAAGACATCGTGCAAAATATCGTTACACCGTGTCTGGACTTCATGCAGACTATGCCTGCCTTCGTCTACCTGATTCCGTCCATCTTCTTCTTCGGATTGGGCAAGGTTCCGGGTGTGATCGCTTCCGTCATCTTCGCGATGCCGCCGACGATCCGCTTGACGAACCTGGCGATCCGGCAGGTACCGGCCGAATTGGTCGAGGCGGCGGACGCCTTTGGTTCCACACCGCTGCAAAAACTGTGGAAGGTACAGCTGCCGATCGCCAAAACGACGATTATGGCCGGGATCAACCAGAGCATTATGCTGGCGCTTTCGATGGTGGTAATCGCCTCCATGATCGGGGCCAAGGGCCTGGGTGCCGATGTATACCGCGCTGTGACGCAGATAAAAATCGGAGTTGGTTTTGAGGCCGGAATTGCGATCGTCATCTTGGCGATTGTCCTGGACCGGCTTACTCAAAATAAAAAGAAAAGAAACAATTAGGGGGAGGAATAGTACGATGAAACAACTGGTAAAACGGGGCGCCGCGGCGCTGTTGGCTTCAGTCTTGCTGTTGGGGGGCTGTTCATCCGCGTCCAACCAACCGGCGAATGATCCAGAAAAATCCGGGGGAGCGAACAGCGGCGCGTCGGCATCAGTCGGCGAGCAAGTCGGCTATAAAATCATCGGGATCGACCCGGGTGCCGGCCTGATGACGGCTACGGAAAAAGCGATCCAGGAATACGGATTGGACAAATGGGAGCTGGTGGAAGGCTCCAGTGCCGCCATGACAGCGGCGCTCAAAGACGCTTACAATAAGAAGAAACCGATCATCATCACCGGCTGGTCGCCGCATTGGATGTTCTCGAAATTCGATCTGAAGTACCTGGATGACCCCAAAGGGGTGTACGGGGCAGCTGAGCAAATCCATACGATTGTACGCAAAGGGCTGAAAGAGGACCAGCCGAGCGCTTATGCTTTCCTGGATAACTTCAACTGGAAGCCAAGCGATATGGAAGATGTCATGCTGGAGATTGAAAATGGAAAAGACCCCGAACAGGCTGCAGCAGAATGGGTGAAGAGCCATGAAGAGCAGGTAAACAAATGGGTCGAGGGGATCCAACCGGTCTCTGGCCAAAAGGTGACCTTGGCTTACGTCGCTTGGGACTCGGAGATCGCCAGCACCAATGTTGTCGCGGAAGTATTGAAGCAAAAGCTGGGCTATGACGTTGAATTGAGCCAGGTGGAAGCCGGCCCGATGTGGGCAGGCGTCGCCAATGGCGATGTAGACGGGATGGTAGCGGCATGGCTGCCGACCACCCACCAAGAGTACGTAAAGCAGCTGGAAGGCAAGTTTGAGGACCTGGGAGTCAACCTCGACGGAACCAAATTAGGGTTGGTCGTCCCTTCCTATATGGATGTCAACTCTATTGAAGATTTGAAGAAGTAATGAAAACAACACAGAGAGTGTCGCTATCGTCTTGGCGGCACTCTTTCTTTCTTCCATTGACAGCGAACAGTGGCGGTGCTATATTCGTGTTATCAATGAATACGTATACATGATCGCTCCAGATCGTTCATACAAAGGTGGATGGCCAGGATGGTGACATCGAAAGACGTTGCGAAACACGCCGGCGTATCGCAGGCAACCGTCTCGCGGGTACTCAACGGATACCCCGGGATCAAGCAGGAGACGAAGGACAAAGTGATGCAGGCGATGGCCGAGCTGCATTACCGGCCCAATTTTATCGCCCGCAGCCTGGTGATGAATCAGACGCGCAACATCGCGCTCCTATCCGGTACGCTGAAGAACCACTTTTTTGTCGAAACGACGGACAATATCGTCCGGCTAGCCGCGGAAAAGGGGTATAGCGTGATGGTGCACTTCGAACATATGGGGGATAATCTGAGTCTGTTTGAAACGATCAGCCGCTATAAGCCGGACGGAATCATCCTGTCTACGATCCAACTGGACGATCCGCTGTTACCACAGCTTGAAGAGGCGAATATTCCCTACATGATGTTCAACCGCCGCCCTAGAACCGGCGGAAATTACGTCGTCATAGACAACCGGCTGGCCGGAGAGCTGAATACGCGGCATTTGATCGAATACGGCCACAAACGCATTGCTTTCCTGTCTGGACACCTCAATGTCTCGACGTTTTTTGAACGGAAGGAAGGATATGAAGCGACGCTGAAAAAATACGGCCTGCAGCCCGACCCGCAGCTGATGGTGATGACTAACGGCACCCCGCAGGAAATAGAGGTTGCCGCAGTCAGGCTGATGCAGCTGTCTTCGCCGCCGACAGCGATCATCTGTGCGACAGATGCGATGGCCCTGACATGCATGGATGTGCTGATCCGGATGGGCAAACGAATTCCCGAGGACGTCAGCATCTGCGGCGTCGACGATATCGATATTGCTTCCCATCAGTCGATCCGCCTGACGACCGTCGGTAACTACAAGCAGCAGATGGGGGTGCTGGCAATTGAGATGCTGATGAACCTGATTGAAGCCGAGGAGGAGGCGCTGCAGCCGATTCAGATCGTGCTTCGCCCGGAGCTGATCGTTCGCGAAACTACCGGTGCTTGCCCGCCGTAGCAGGCAAGTACAGGCAATAATGAATACGTATACATCAAAAAGGAGGCAGATGTCATGAATAAGGATCTCTTTATCAATGGCCGCTATGTGCCTGCGAAGCAAACCTATGAACTCTACAATCCGTACAACAATCAACGCCTTGGATCGATCGCCAATGCCGACGAAGCAGAGATGCTGGCGGCGATTGAGGCGGCGGATGCCGCTTTTGCCGAGATGAAGACACTTCCTGCCCATCGGCGCTCTGCTATCTTGAACCGCGCCGCTCAGCTGATGGAAGAGCGGACGGAGGAGTTGGCCAGGATCATCGCACAGGAAGCGGGAAAACCGATCAAAGCGGCCCGGGCGGAAGTGGGCCGTTCCGTTCAGACGATCCGCTTTTCTGCCGAGGGTGCCAAGTGGATGAACGGTGAGTCCATTCCGATGGATGCAGCGATCGGCGGAGAAGGGCGGCTTGCCTTTTCCGTGAACGAACCCCTGGGTGTGGTCGCTGCGATTACCCCGTTCAACTTTCCGCTCAATCTGGTCACCCACAAGGTGGGACCGGCGCTCGCTGTCGGCAATACGGTCGTATTGAAGCCGGCAGAGCAGACGCCGCTTTCTTCCTATGTACTCGCCGAGATCCTTGCAGAAGCAGGCCTGCCAGCCGGTGCGCTCAACGTCGTGTCTGGCGAAGGAGCAGTCCTGGGTCCGGTCCTGACAGCAGATGAACGGATCAAAAAACTCTCCTTTACCGGCAGTCCCGAAGTCGGGAAACTGCTTCGCGCCCAATCCGGCTTGAAGAAACTCACGCTTGAGCTGGGCTCCAACTCCGCGTTGATCGTCGATGAGAACTGCGATCTGGAGCGCTGTGTGGCTCGTGCCGTGGAAGGGGCGTTTTCGTACGCCGGACAAGTCTGCATTCACACGCAGCGGATCTACGTCCATCAGAACGTGTACGACAGCTTTACAGCAGAATTTCGCAAGCGGATGGAACAGCTCCGCACAGGAGACCCGCTGGATGAAAATACGGATGTGTCCGCCGTTATCAACGAGCGCTCCCGCAAGCGGATTCTTGAATGGATTGAGGAAGCCAGGCGCATGGGAGCGGTGGTTTACGGAGGGGAGACGGACGGCAGCGTGATTCGCCCCGCCCTGATCCTGAACGCCGATCCGAGCAGCCGCGTGGTATGTCAGGAGGTGTTTGGACCTGTCGTCGTCATCGACCGGGTAACGTCTATGGAGGAGGCGGTCGAGAAGACCAATGCGTCCCGATTTGGATTGAACGCAGGCGTTTTCACCCGGGATATTCAGGCGGCGTTCGCCGCTGCCCGGAAGCTGGAAGTGGGACAAGTGCTGATCAATGAGATCCCGACGTTTCGGGTGGATCACATGCCCTACGGCGGCGTCAAAGACTCGGGTTTGGGGCGCGAAGGCGTGAAGTACGCGATGCAGGAAATGTCCGAGAGCAAATTGATCGTCGTCACGCTGTAGGCAAACACAAACAAGGCGAGCACCGGTGCCCGCCTTGTTTTTTTCACGTCATGTTTAGTTTCCGATAAACTCTTGTACCCAATAGCCGTTGTAATAGGCAATACCGATGGTGTCAAAGTTCGAGTTCATGATGTTTGCCCGATGGCCCTCGCTGTTCATCCACTGCTGCATGACTTCTTGCGGACTGCGTTGACCCATTGCGATGTTTTCTCCCATGGTCATGTATTGGATGCCGCTTTGGCTGATCATGTCAGATGGAGAGCCCAAGGTCGGACTGATGTGGTCAAAGTAATGGTTATTCTCCATGTCGACGGCTTTTTTCATCGCGACGGAAGACAGCTGCTCGTCCAACTTCAGCGGCTGAAGACCCGCTTTTTGGCGTTCTTGGTTGACGAGTGAAAATACTTCTTTGGCGTAGTTGTCGACATTTCCTTGTGAGGCATCAGGGGTTTTGGCTACAGGTGCTTTGGCAGGCTGGCTTGGTGTATTTGCCGGCTGTTGTGTTGGAGCTTGTACCGGTTGACTGTAGTTTGTTGCAGGCTGGTGCCATTTGTTGGCGGGTTGGAAGAAATACTGCTGCTGTTGTTGTGGAATGTTATGATTTTGCTGAGGGTAGATCACCCATTGTTGTTGGAATTGCGGATAGACATACATCATCTGCTGTTGTGCCGGATCGTTGGCTGCCTGCTGCGGACAAGTTGCAGCGAATGCAGAAGTAGAAATGCCGGCTACGGCAACTCCGAGAACAATGGCGAGAAGGGACTTTCTGGCTGAAAATTTTTTCATCGTATCGTCTCCTTTTTTTTGCCCTACGAGGTTAGTTGTCGGATTCGGATTGAGGATACAACCCTACGCTTGCAAAGCGATTCACCCCATACAGAAAGCCAAAAAGGCCTTTCTGTCGAAAAGCGTCCCCCGCACTTCGATGTATTTTGAAGTTTCGGCATCTACAAGGATAACAGAGAATGCGAATTGATGAAATTATTGAATGTTGGTATATCTGCTAACAAACGCCAATTTTATGTAAAAAGCCCGAAACAACCAAGTTTCGAGCGTGGCCGGGCCCCATTTTCCGTACACCCGGAACGATTTGTCATTTTTTGTTCCAGCCGCAGTGTCTGCGGCAGTAACGGCAGGCTGAGTTGTTGCCGGTCGTCATGCATCTGGTGCAGTTGGCGCAGCATGGGTCGCAAACGGAAAAGGGTTGAACAAATGGTGGTATGAACGGGGGTCTTGCAAAAGGACTGACGACCGGGGGCTTCGCAAAAGGACTGACGACTGGCGGTGTCGGAAAGGGCTTCACAGCTTGAAAAGGACTGACAACCGGCGGGCAATACGGTTTGGCCGCGTGGTATGGACTCACAACGGGCGGGCAATACGGTCTGGTCGTCTGAAATGGACTGACAACCGGCGGACAAGGTTTTCCAAAGTAAGGGCTGACAGCCTGCGGGCCGTAATAAGGCGAAAATGAACTGACCATCCGGACTTTAGCCTTCTTGTCGGCTTTGCGTCTGCTTCTCATCAAATATCTCCCCTCTGTGAGAATGTACCATAGTATATGCACAATATTTTGGGATGAATGGACGTTTGCTTACCGGTAGACGTCTAGTTTTTAGGTGAGTGATGGGAAAAGTTGCTAAATGAATGTCTTTACATAAAAAGACAAATGCCGAACGTTCCCGCTTGTCATCCTGTGCAATCAGAGACAAAACGAAAAAAGCGGAAGCGGATGAACTAATCGATAAAAAATCTGGTAATATCGCAGAGGATGAGTGTATGATGGAAAATACGGACAAACCGGAGCAAAAAGTTCCCGGCACCGGCCAAAAGCAGGCGCAGCAAAGAGAGCTGACACAGCGGCTAAGCCTTGCAATATCCATGTACACCAAGCGTTTTAAGGAGGATTTATTCAACATGAAGAAGATCATGACGGCAATGGTATTCAGCAGTGTCCTGTTTCTCGCAGCATTGACAGGCTGTGAAGATCAACAACAAGACCCGACACCTTCGCAGACCGTCTCCCCTTCCCAAGAACAACAACCCACTGTCCCTCCGGACGAAAAAACGGCTGGCAACCCCGAATCGCAAAATTCCCAGGAGAGCACTCCGGTTCAAGAAACATCCGGTACCATCGATGGCCTTAAAGTAGTTGCCAACCCTGACAGCGTCACTGTCCTGGTAGACAAGCAGTATGCTCTGCCAAAAAATTATGAGCCGCAAGATTTGGTCTACCCAAATGTGCCGTTTATTTTCCAAGAGAAAATCGAAAAACGGAAACTGCGCAAGGAAGCCGCAGATGCGCTGGAGAAACTGTTTGACGGCGCAAAGAAAGACGGTATCTCGCTCGCCGGAGTCTCCGGATACCGCTCCTATGACCGGCAGACAAAACTATTTGAAAGCTATGTGCAGCGGGATGGCGAGGCGGCTGCCAAAATGTACAGCGCAGTTCCCGGCACCAGCGAGCATCAGACAGGGCTGGCCATCGATGTATCCGGCATTGACGGCAAATGCGCCGCGGAGAGCTGCTTCGCCGGGACGCCCGAGGCTGATTGGCTTGCCAAACATGCACCGGAATACGGCTTTATCGTTCGCTATCCGGAAGACAAGGTGGAGATCACCGGCTACGAATATGAACCCTGGCACATCCGCTATGTAGGTGTCCAGCTTGCCAAGGAGTTGGCTGAAAAAGGACAGTGCTTGGAGGAGTACTACAATGCGGTCCCTGTATCTGGGGCAAAATGACTGCCCCTGACAAAAATTTCCTGAGATGAGTCAGAGCACTATTTTTTATAGACAATTCGCACCCCTAGATGGCAGTACGTTTCTTCGGTATAATGGCCGTGGGGGCAAGCCTTGGTATAACAGAGGCTGCCGTGTTGGCTCTGCAGGATTTCATTGCATATAGGGCAATGTTCAAGCTTGAACTTTCGAAGCAGTTTCAGCATAAAAACACCTCGATTAAAAGGATAGGAGCAAAGGATTGCGTTATCTCCTGCGGGCAAAAAAGCAGGTTTGGAAAGAAGGGATTTTGTGGGCCTGGGGCATCATCTGGTTCTGTTCTTCATCGGCCTGATCGGATCGTTTTTTTCGGGAATGCTCGGCATTGGCGGAGCAGTCATTAATTTTCCTCTGTTATTGTATGTGCCCGACTGGTTTGGTGTCGGCCATTTCACGGCGAAGGAAGTATCTTCTATCAGCATGTTCCAAGTTTTTTTTGCGTCGTTGTCGGGGGTACTCGCCTACCGCATGCAAAGGAAACACGAACCATCTTATATACATAAAGGGCTTGTTCTGACCATGGGAAGCAGTATTCTCGTCGGCAGCTTGATTGGAGCAGCGGGCTCCAAATACATGCCCAGCGAAACGATCAATCTCATTTACGGGATCGTCGCAGTCGCGGCCGTGATCCTGATGCTCATCCCCAATCGGGGAAAGCGGGAAGAACTGGATGCAGAACAACTTGTCTACCCCAAGCCGGTGGCTGCCCTGTCAGCCGGTTTGGTAGGGCTTGTCTCCGGGACGGTCGGAGCAGGCGGGGCGTTTATCCTGATCCCGATCATGCTGACCCTTCTGAAAATACCTACGCGCATCACCATCGCCTCTTCTCTGGCGATCGTCTTCATCTCCGCAATAGGGGGCGTTACCGGCAAATTGGCGGCCGGTCCCATCCCGTTTTGGGCCACCTTTTTCACAGTGTTGGGCAGCGTGTCGGGCGCTCCGCTGGGATCGTTCGTCGGCAGCAAGGTAAACGGGAAATACTTGCGGATCATCCTGACCGTATTTATTACAGCAACGGCGGTCAAAGTATGGTTTGACATCCTGACATGAGAAAAGCGGAAAAAATGAACGGCAAAAGCTTCCGGCTAAGCGGCAATTTTTGCCGCTTTTTTTATGCCCTCCTTTGCTGTCGATGGGATGTTTGCGATTGGCATCATTCTTGCTTGTCTTTCTTTGCATTGCTTCTTTACGAAAGCGCTACCAAAGACATAAGGGGGAAAAAGATGATGCGAATTGGAGGAGTCAACGGCATATCGACCTGAACAGCTCATGGAGGGGACTTCCGCTCGCGCTGCACCCGGGTGCCGAGCGACACTACAGAGAGTACCGGGAGTAGAGAAAAAAACAGGAGGGGACGAAACGACTTCTGCGATAGAAGCCAAATGAAACATTTGCCAAGGATTGCGCGTCATAACATAAAAACAAGGCATCAGGGTGGGAAGGGACAGCCAGAAGTTCAACCAATATTAGGAGGAATTGCATGGGAGAGACAATCGTATCGCTTGCTTTAGCTGCCATCATGTTGATGCCATTTGGTTTTGGTGAATCAGTTCAAGTTGCTTATGCCAACTCCAGTCTATCTCATGAGGAACACGCCAATAATATTCACAATACAACCACCAGTTTGACAAACGAGCAGGCAGCGATGATTTTCGCGAAGATAAAAAGTCACATCCTAACAAAATACGCTGGTATTTATTCGTTCGATCATTTCTCCGTTGAGTTTGTGAATGAAAAGATGGAAAACGGCAAAATTTCAATTGACGTCAATGTTGATGTCGACATGACTTTAATACGACACCCTGCGGATAGCCCATATGTAAAAGAGATGCAAGCAGCCTTGTCTGCATCTGGCAGTGCAAAGGAAAAAGAGATGGGACAGCGTGAAATCGATGCCTTTCTTAAAGAAGTAGAACCTTACTATCATACCCCGTCTCCATCTGCCTTTCTTTACAGAATTGAATTGGCAAACCCAAGCGGTACCGCAAAATCATTGAGTAACGATGTTCCATTTACCTTGTATTATCGTGAGGACATCACCACCGAAGAAACGATATTGACGCCGGTCTCATAATGAAAGCGGCTCTGTGAAGGAGCCGCTTTGCTTACTATTTTAATCAAGGAAACGGGGACTTCCGATAAGAGGTCCCTATTCTTATCTACCCTTTACACATTTGGTCCTAGCGTGCAGCCACTTTTTCCAAATCTTTGACGCCGCGGTAGATCAGCTCAAACAAATCGTCGATCTGTTCTTCTTCAATGCAGGAGAAAGCAACCCGCAGATCGGTTTCGCCCAGTGCGATCGTGCCGACGCCGTACTCGTTCAGCAGATGGACGCGCAGCGATTCAGCATCGACCGTTTTCAGCTTGAGGCACATGAAATAACCGGAGTTGAATGGATAATAATCCCAGGTCCCGTCGTATTTGCCGCTGTCAAGCAGTTCTTTGACACGGTTGGCGCGCCGTTTCATGATGGAGAACTTTTCCTGTTTCTGCGCGTTAAACTCCGGAGCGTTGAGCGCGTGCAGGACGAATGTTTGCGAAGGGTGCGGTCCGCTGGAAATCGTGGAGCGGATGATGCCCATCGTTTTTTGCTCCAGTGCGGCGAGGAATGCGTCGCTTTGGCCGGCATATGTAATAAAACCGACGCGGAAACCCCAGACGTATTCTTCCTTGGTGGCTCCGTCTACCTTGACGGCCAGTACGCGCGGGTGAAGATCGCTCAAGGCGCCGAACAGCGATTCGTGCAAAGAGTCTTCGAAAAACAGGCCGAAGTATGCATCATCTGTCACGGCCACGACATTAATGCCCGCTTCTGCCCCTGCTTTGATCGCAGCGACGATCTGCTTGCCTTCTTCCACAAGCGGCGTGTACCCGGTCGGATTGTTTGGGAAGTTGAGGATGACGATTGCTTTGCCCTTTTCCTTCTGGGCGAGAATGGCATCGCGCAGGCCTTCCGCATTAAATTTGTTGTCTGCGTTGTACAGCGGGTAGTTGACGATTTCCGCTCCCCGGCGAACGCCGAACGTAATCTCGTAATTTTCCCAGTTTTTATCCGGAATGACGACGCTGTCTCCCGGGCCGGCAAAGAGGTCGGCGACAATGCTGAGACCGTGCGTCAAGGCGTTGGTCACAATCGGGTTTCCAATCGTTTTGCCCTCGAGAGAAGGATTCTCTTCGATCATCTTTTTCCGCCAAGCCGTCCGCAATTCAGGCTTGCCAGCCGGGGGAGCGTACTCGTACAGGTCTTTCGGGTCGTATGCAGACAGCGTTTCCTGAATGACCTCCAGATGCATCGGCTTGCCGTTCTCCAGGGCGGTGCCGATGGTAGCGTTATATTTCTTGGCTTTTGCTTTCGCTTCGGCGGATTGGCTCAGGATGCCTTCTTTCGGAAAGTAAATCTGTTTGCCGAGATCTGAGAGCATCGCATACACGTGTGGATTTTCGCTTTGAATCGTCTCGTTTAACTGCTTGGCGAGTGGATGCATGGTTTCCTTCCTTCCCATCTTTTCAAATGACTTCTTCCCGATATTATACCATCTTTGCCGGGACGAGTGACTGTCTAAACCGCATTTATCGGATAAAAATGCCGAAAAATCTGTTTGAATGGATGAGTTCTCCGGTGACTGTTAGGCATGGACATGAATAAAATCAGAATCGGATTTCATTCATATAAGTAAGCAGTAAAAGGATTTAGAGAAGCAAGGGGAGGAGTTTATTGGAGACCAAGGGTAAACATCTGATCGCAGATGCACTTGGGTGCCGTTCTGAAGAACATGGTACCCAGCGGCTTTAAGCGTCGCTTGGATACTCCAGACGTATTCTAGCGAGGTGGAGAAGATCGAACAGGCTACACCGATCGCTCCGCCTGTTTCCAGCCGCTCCTTGAGAAGCCGATAAAACTCCATGCTGAAGAGACGGCCAAGCTCCGGATAGTTACTACTGGGTTCGGGAAGATCGAGGATGATCACATCCCAGTTTCCCTCGGTTTGTTCCACAAACGACCTGCCGTCTGCCACGACTGTCCGTACTTTGGGATATGCAAAAACGGGAGAATCGCTGGGCGATCCTTCGATGAATTTTGCGGTGTTTGCCGAAACTGTCATTCTGATCAGGGATGCTCAAAAACGAAATCGAACAAGCTTTCAACGCATAGTCCGGATCTTTCTAAGCCAATCTAGGGATGTTGATGATTATCCCAGAGGAGTTGAATCAGCTATGCAACTTGCAGCACACGAAGCGCTTGACCTGCATGAGCTTACCATGAGCTGCGTAAATTCGATCACGAATATGGCGTACTTTATGAACCACGTTCAGGATCAGGAGCTAAAAGCCCTTTTGCAGCAGCATTTTCCCTATCATATCAAGGACTACAACATGAAGGTGCAGTATCTGAGCCAAGCGCAGGGGGCCGCATCTCCATTGCCGGTGCCGCAATTAAACCCGACGCTGCAATCCTATACACAGCCCAATACGACCACTCCCGTCACCCCCCGCACCACCGTCCAGGACATGAACGACCGCGAAATGGCGACGGCTTACCTGTTAACGTTAAAACGGGCGGGCAGGGAATACGCCTGGGCTGCGATGGAGATGAGCAACCCCGAGATCAGGACCTTTTTGGAGGACGCTTTCCGCATGTGTTCCAGGCAAGCCTACGATATCTGGCAGTGGATGGTAAAAAAGGGCTATTACCCGCTGGAGCCCGCCGCGCCGATTACGTTAAACACGCTGGGGAAGCTGTACAATACCGTGCCGGAATCGGCTGCAATGACGATGCAGTGAAGGCAAAAACCATGCTGAATGACGGCATGGTTTTTTTCGTGAAACTTGTCCTCGTGAACGATTATCTGGTAACGTTGGATGTGGAGTATAATACATGATAGAGGATGGGGAAATATGGGTTTCGTTAAAAAGTTGATGATCAAGAGCGGATACCGCGCCACTGTCGTTAATCCTCCTGAACATTTTACGCTGCCTGCTGAAGAACTTCCTGAAGATGTCGAAGTGACAGGCACATTAGAAGGCAGCTTCGATTTTGTCTTGTTGTTTGTTCATTCGAAAGCCGAATTGGACGACTACGCGCCAAAGGTGCTGCCTCATTTACGGGATGACGCCCATTTTTGGGTGGCGTATCCCAAGAAGAGTTCCAAGATCAAGACAGACATTAGCCGGGACAGCGGCTGGGAGGTACTAAAAGAGGCTGGTTACGTAGGCGTATCGCTGATCTCGATCGACGATACCTGGTCGGCGTTCCGGGTACGGAAGGAAGCGTACGTAAAGTCGACGAGGAAGTAGCGGAAAGGGATTGGCGCCGTGCCGGACGTCTTTGTGTGGGGACCGTTTATCATCAAGCAGAGCTGGATTTTGATCGCCGGTTCCTGTCTTGCAGCCTATTGGGCCGCCAAATTCAGGGTTCGCGGCGGAGGGAAAGGGGCGGAAAGCGTACTCGAGACGCTGGTGAACCTGTCTATTTTGGCTGTTTTCATCTGGAAAGGAAGCCTGATTCTGTTTCATCCCATGAGCGTGATCGACAATCCATACGTCCTGCTCTATTTTTCAGGTGGGGTGCGCGGGGTATGGCTGGCGCTTGCGGTGGCGCTGCTGCTTCTGTACATCCGCGCAAGGAAAGCGAATATCTCGATTTGGATCTATGCTGATGTGCTAACCGTCGCTTTCCTTGCGTTCCGTTCCGTGTACCATGTACTTGCCTTAGTCGCTGCTCCAGGGAGTACGGCCATTGTCTTTCACGTAAGCCATATAGCCGTTTCTGCGCTGCTGCTCGCCTGGTTTGCGCGAAATCGGAATCATTTTGGCCACCCGGAAGAGCTCTTGCAGATGCTTCTTTGGTTTAGCATCGGGCAGATTTTCACAGGTTTTTTTGCCGTCACTCGTACGTCTGCTGCCTTGGGTCTGACTTGGGAACAGCTTTTGTTTTTGACGCTTGCCCTCCTTTGCATTCTGGTATCCATATATAAACATAGAAGTCGTCTTTAACATGTTTTACGAGATTCATCCCCTTCCGCTGCGTAGGGGATGAATCTCTGTTAGGCGAGGCCTACATGCACTTGTCTATTGCCTGAGTCGTCCATCGTCAAAAAATGCTGTCTCATTTTCTAAGAGAGAGACGTCTGACGGAGGTTTTTGTGTCTTAATAGGAATATATGTTCTCGTATAGGTGGTGGTCCTTCGTGCAGATCACGTTTCCGTTTCGACTCGATCCGACTCCCGAACAGAAACAGCTCATGATTCGAACGTTGGACTTGTGCCGGAAGTTGTACAATCGGGCCAAGGAACAACGGGATACCGCCTACAACCGAGAGGGCAAAACCGTCACTTATGCCATGCAGCAAAATAAATTGCCCGCCTTCAAGAAGGAATTGCAGACCTTTCCTTCAGAAAAGCAACGATCATCGAAACAAGAAGCCCCCGCCTCTTCAGGCGGTGGGAGTATTCATAGAATCTTAACCATTCTCGTTTACGGTAAAGAAGAGTGGAAAGCGGGAGGAATACCTATATGAACGATATGTCTGTTCTCTTTGCCATGACGGCAGGGATGCTCTCTTTTTTCTCGCCTTGCATCTTTCCTTTGATTCCCGCGTATGTGGCAAATCTCACGGGTTCCTATGTCGAAGGCAACAAGATGAATGTGACCAAGCGAGTGCTGATCACGCGGTCGATTAGCTTTATTCTCGGTTTCAGCGTGATTTTTATGATCATGGGCGCTTCTGCCAGCCTGGTCGGACAATTTTTTATTGCACACAGGCTAATGGTGGAAAAAATCAGCGGGGTCTTGATCGTCTTCTTCGGATTGCAGATGGCGGGGATTCTGCAGCTCGGCTTCCTCATGCGGCAAAAACAGTGGGAGGTGAAGTCGACAGGCCATAAAAACAGCTGGACTTCCTTTGTCATGGGCATCGCCTTCGGAGCCGGCTGGACGCCGTGCGTCGGCATCGCCTTGTCTTCGATTCTGCTGCTGGCCGGGACATCCGAGACGATGTACAGCGGGTTGTTTTTACTGCTGTTCTACTCGCTTGGGTTGGGGATTCCGTTTCTGCTGATCTCTGTATTGATCACGTACTCCCTGGGTGTCGTCAAGCGGATCAACAAGTTTCTGCCCCGTCTGTCGATGATCGGCGGCTGGATGTTGATCGGCATGGGCTTGTTGCTGTATACGGGGCAACTGCAAAAAATGAGTGCCTGGCTCGCTTCACTCACGCCTTTTAGCAATTGAGGAAGGAGGGTGTACATGAAAAAGAATATCGTCGCCATCCTGGTTTTGCTTGGTCTTATCGTCTGGGGGGTGTACAGCGCAGCCAAGCCTGGAGACATCGGAGGAGCGAAACCGGCCGGAGAAAGCGCATTACAGGACGGGTCTGATGCAAAATCCCTGCAGACAGGGATCGAGCAAGGGAACCTGGCACCCGATTTTGAATTGCAGACAACAGCCGGGCAAAGCATCAAGCTTTCCGACCTCAAGGGAAAGAAGGTCATCCTCAACGTCTGGGCGACCTGGTGCCCGCCATGCCGTGCGGAAATGCCGGACATGCAAAAATTCTACGCCAAACACGAGAAAGAGGACATCACAATCCTATCGGTAAATGCGATCAAGACAGAAAAAAATCCGGACGATGTACCCAAGTTTATCGAAGCATTCGGGCTTGCGTTTCCGGTCGTTTTGGATCAGGAGGGGCTCGTCTCCAACACGTATCAGGTTGCAGCGCTGCCCACCAGTTACCTCATTGATACGCAGGGAATCATCCGGCAGAAAGTCATCGGGCCGATGGATCTGGAAATCATGGAAAAGCTGGTTTCGCAGATGAACTAGCTTTGCGGGAGGTGCCGCATGTCTGCAAAAGGAAAGGCGATTTTGCTTGTCGAAGACGATGCCAAGATACGAGGGCTGATCAAACTGTACCTGCAAAAGGAAGGGTATGACGTGTACGAGGCACAGGACGGAGAGGGCGGTCTGTCCGCGTTTCGAACGTATGATCCCTGCACGAGGAATCGCAGCGGATTGCCCGTCTGGTCGAACAGCTTCATCAATGAAGCGTATGGCAGACAAAACGGCTCTCCGATGAGAAACCGATGAAGCCCATCTCCATCGAACAGGTCATGGGGGCGTGTGCGGACAGCTTTGCACTGGAAATTCGCAGCAGAGGCATCACCCTCGACTGGCAAAGTGAGCCGGCCCTGGTAGCGGGGGATGAAGACGGTCTCAGACAGGTGTTAGATAATCTGTTGAAAAACGCACTCCTTTATAATCGAGGGGGATGGGTAAAAATGGAAGGGGAAGTGCGGGAGCCGTACTATAAGGTGACCGTTGTGAATATCGGCCAGCCCATCCCGGCAGAACAGGCGGAGAGATTGTTTGAACGGTTCTACCGTTTGGATTCCTCACGAAACAGGGAAACAGGCGGGTCTGGATTGGGGCTGGCCCTGGTCAAAGAGATTATCGGGCAACATCAGGGACAAGTTGGCGTGGAGTCAGACGGAGACCGGCATTCCTTTTGGTTCACGATGCCGCTGACCGGCAGCGCTGATGCCAAATGAGAGCGGCTCGCCGCAATTGACGAGCCGCTGTTTTGCCCTCTTTTAACATGTTTCCGAGAGAAGTCCCCTTCCTCTGCAGGTAGGGGATAAATCTCGGTTAGGCGAAGCCTACATGCACTTGTCTATTGCCTGAGTCGTCCATCGTCAAAAAATGCTGTCTCATTTTCTAAGAGAGAGACGACTGACGGAGGTTTTTGTGATAAAATAGGAATATACGTTCCTATTAAGGTGGTGGTCCTTCGTGCAGATCACGTTTCAGTTTCGACTCGATCCGACTCCCGAACAGGAACAGCTCATGATTCGAACGTTGGACTTGTGCCGGAAGCTTTACAATCGAGCCAAGGAACAACGCGATACCGCCTACAACCGAGAGGGTAAAACCATCACCTATGCCATGCAGCAGAATGAATTGCCCGCCTTCAAGAAGGAATTCCCCGCATACAAGGAAGTTCATTCGCAAGTGCTCCAGGATTGC